>JAHIUV010000159.1 GCA_018817035.1 Candidatus Omnitrophota bacterium
GCCGGTTCTTCCGCGCGGGATAAAATACAAGTGATAGTCATTTGCGGAAAAAATAAAAAATTACTGGATGACCTCAATGCGGCGAAAAAAGATTTAAAAGCCATGATAGCCCCGTTTGGTTACATGAACAATATAGACGAATTTATGGAGGCAAGTGATTTAATAGTGACGAAGTCCGGAGGGTTGACGGTTTCCGAGGCATTGTCCAAGAAATTGCCTATGATCATAATCCGCCCTATATTAGGACAGGAAACGAGAAATTGCGGCATACTCGAAGAATATGGCGCCGCGGTGCGCGCGGATAGTTCGGGAGAGGTCGTAAAACGCGTAGAAGAGTTCATAAAATTTCCGGAAAAGCTGATAGGCATGAAGGCAAGGATAAGCGTTATAGCGTATCCTGACGCTGCGAAGGAAATAGCGAAGTTAGCGGTATCATAATTTATCGTCGCGTGTAGATTGTCATTGCGAGCGAAGCGAAGCCAGCGGCCTCGCCGCTAGGCGGGCAATCTCAGAGATTGCTTCTCGACTTCGTCCCGATACTTCGGGACTCCGCTCGAAGAATATTCAATATCGTTCGAGTCCCTCGACTGCGCTCGGGATAAACTTAGTGCCGAAGGCCGAGTCGAGAACACCCTTTGCAATGACGGTAGAAGGAATATGAAGATTAATTTAACTAAAAAATTTCCCAAGAAAGTCTTAGCTATCGTAAATACCGTTGGAGAGATCGCGGATAAGCGTACTTTTCGTGTATATATAGTCGGAGGCCTTGTCAGGGATCTTTTGTTGGGAACCTCGAATTACGATCTGGATTTTGTGGTAGACGGCGACGGGATAGAATTTGCAAAAGCCCTGAACGGCTATTTAAAAGGAGAATTAAAAATACACAGGGCGTTCAAGACAGCCACTCTCATGCATAAAGGCCTGAGGATAGATATATCTACGGCCAGGGGCGAATCTTACAAAAAACCCGCGGCCTATCCGGACGTACGGCCGGGCACGATAAAAGAGGACCTTTTCAGGAGAGATTTTACTATTAACGCCATGGCAGTTTCCGTAAATAAGAAGACTTTTGGGCAGTTGATAGATCTTTACGGCGGGGCAGGGGATCTAAAAAAAGGCATTATCAGGGTAATGCATGACAAGAGTTTTTCTGACGATCCTACCAGGGTATTCCGCGCCGTGAGATTTTCGGCAAGATTTGATTTTAAAATAGAGTCTCACACAAAGGACCTGATAAAAAAAGCGGTTTTGTCCGGGCTTCTCGGTGACGTCAATCGCGGCAGGATAAAAAAAGAAGTAGATCTGTTTTTAAAAGAAAAAGAGCCCAAGAAGTGTTTTGGTATGTTTGCGGATTTGGTATAACGCGAAAGGAGAGAAATGGGTTTACGCACGGATAGAGTGAAGAGGCAGTTGGAACGCGAGATATCCAAGATATTCCGGGAAGACCTGAAAGATCCGCGCATAGGGTTTATCACTGTTACCAGGATAGATCTTACCGGGGACTTAAGATGCGCCAGAGTCTATTTCAGCATACTGGAGGATAACATAGATAAAGAAAAGAGCCTGAAGGGTGTAGAAAGCGCCGCGGGTTACGTAAGAAAATTGATAGCCGAGAGGTTAGGACTGAAATATGTCCCTGAACTTATATTTAAGCTGGATAAATCCATAGAATACAGCATGGGACTTGAAAAAACATTCGAGAGGCTGAAAAATGAACGCAAAACAGATCAGTAAAGCAATAAAGGAATTTAACAGTTTTCTTATATCAGCGCATATAAATCCTGAAGGCGATGCCGTAGGTAGTCAGCTTGCCATGGCGTCACTTTTAAGGCGTCTTGGGAAAAAGGTAACTATTTTGAACGAAAGTCCCGTGCCCCATAATTTGCGTTTTATGAAAGGCGCGGAAGAGATATTAAAAGAAGCCCCGGCTGACCTTAACTTTGAAGCGGCGGTCATACTTGACTGTCCTGATGTGGGCCGCCTGGGAAATGTAGCGCGGCATGTTACCGGCGATAAAGCCATATTTAACATAGACCATCATATATCTAACGTGAATTTCGGAAAGTATAATTTTGTTGACGCTGATTCTTCGAGTACCGGAGAGATGGTCTTTGAGTTATTCGAGGCTTTAGATATAGACATAATGTATGACGAGGCAGTGGCGATGTACGTGGCGATAATGACGGATACAGGTTCTTTCAGGTATACCAATACTTCCTCCCGCACGCATATGATCATGGCAAAACTACTGGACAAAGGCGTAGGGCCGTATGAAATTTATGGACATATTTACGAGAATGCCAGCCTGCAGGACACTAATTTACTGGCTGAAGCGCTCGGGACCATTAAGGTAACTGATGACGGGAAAGTATCATGGCTGTGGGTGACAAAAGAGATGCTTAAAAAGACAAAAGCGTCACTTGAAGGCACGGAAGGCATAATAAATTTCGCGCGCGCGATAGAAGACACTGAGATAGCGATACTTTTCAGGGAGACAGGCACGGAAGGCAGGATAAAAGTGAGTTTTCGCTCAAAAGGTAAGGTGGACGTAAATAAACTTGCCGGATTTTTTGACGGCGGAGGCCATGCTACGGCAAGCGGCTGTACGATATTCGGGACAATAGAAGATGTGGAGAAAAAAGTAATAACTAAAGCCCGGCGTATTCTTAACCAGGGGACGTCCTCCAAGGGGACACCCTGCTAAGTTAAATTTATTTCGTTAAAATGCAGGGTGTCCCCTTGGAGGACGTCCCCTGGTGCGCTATGGACGGTATATTAATCATAAATAAACCAGCCGGGATAACTTCCCATGATGTTGTCGATAAGGTCAGGGAAAAATTCCATATAAGACGCGTGGGCCACGCGGGCACGCTTGATCCCATGGCTACAGGTGTGCTGGTAATGTTGATAGGCCGCGCCACAAAGCTGGCCGGTAGTTTTATCGAAGATGACAAAGAGTATATAGCGACTCTTTCTCTTGGGAAACGCACTGATACGCAGGACGCCACGGGAAAGGTCGTGGAAGAGATGCCTGTGGACGGATTAGCTGTTAGCCGCGTAAAAGAAGTATTGGATTCTTTTAAAGGGCCCATCGAGCAGGTGCCGCCCATGATGTCGGCAAAAAAATATAAAGGCAAGAAACTATACCAACTCGCCCGCAAAGGCAAGTCTGTCGCGCGTAAACCGTGCAGGATCAATATACATGAAATAGAGATTTTGGATTTCAAGTTACCGGAAATAATTTTTCGCGTAAGATGCTCTAAGGGGACATACGTAAGGACATTGTGCGAGGATATGGGCAGGACAATGGGTTACCCCGCGCATATGTCGTCCCTTACCAGAATAAGGTCGGGCAGATTTTCGTTGGTCGAGGCCTGTGATCTTGATAACGTAAATGAAAAAGATATCCAGTCGTTATAAAATACGGAATACTGTTGCCAGCATAGGGATATTCGACAGTGTCCATCGCGGGCACAGGAAGATCTTAAAAAGACTTGTCGACGAAGCCCGGCGCGAGAAAAGAAAAAGCCTTGTCATAACATTCCACCCGCACCCCAGGAAAATTTTACATCCCAAGGCAAGAGTCCCGTTTATAACGTCGCTGGATCATAGGCTCAGGCTGATAAAAGCCATGGACGTTGATTTTCTGGCGGTGGTCAAATTCACAAAATATATATCTACGATGAACGCCGAAGATTTTATAAGTGATATCATAGTTCGTACGTTGAACATAAAGGCCCTTGTTGTCGGCGAGAATTTTTTATTCGGAAAAAACGGGAAGGGGGATTTTTCCGCGTTAAAAAAAGCCGCCAAAAAATATGGATTCAAGGTTTTCGCCGTCAGGTCCGTAAAAATAAAAGGTAAAGTCGTTTCCAGCACCAGGATAAGGCGCGCGATCGAAAAAGGAGATCTAAAAAGCGCTTCTCTTATGCTGGGCAGGCCCGTAGCTATTTTGGGCACTGTCGTGAAAGGAAGGAGGGTCGGGCGTAAGATAGGATTTCCCACAGCTAATATAGACCCTCATCATGAGGCGATCCCCCCGAGCGGCGTCTATGCCGTAGACGCGAAATTAAAAAATAGATATTATAAGGCTGTTTTGAATATAGGACGGAGTCCGACATTCGGCCCAAGTATAGAACCTACAATAGAATTGCACATATTAGATTTTAATAAAATTATATATAAGAAAGAAGTAGAGATAGCATTTAAGAAAAAACTAAGAAATGAAAAAAGGTTCTCATCCATCGGATCCCTGCGGGAACAGATCAAAAAAGATATACAGAAAGCATCAGTTCTCGACTCCGTCCGCCTCTGGCGGGCAAGCTCGAACGATATTCTTTGAACAAGCATAAGTTCTCGACAAGCTCGAACAATACTCTTTGAACAAGCATAA
>JAHIUV010000160.1 GCA_018817035.1 Candidatus Omnitrophota bacterium
CCGCTATGGTCAAGGGCGCCTTTTATGACGATATTTTCGCGCAGGGTAAGTTTTTTGCCCAATAGTATGGCAAAAAAAGTGGACAATGTCATTATCCCTAACCCGCCGACCTGCATAAGCAATAAGATCACAAAACGGCCCAGTTGTGAAAAAGCGCTTCCCGTGTCCCTGACAATAAGCCCTGTCACACAAGTAGCGCTCGTAGCTGTAAAAAAAGAATCTACTACGCCTATAGATATGCCGTTCGCGGAACATTGTGGAAGAGCCAACACGAACGCGCCTATAAGTATAGTCACAAGAAAACCAAATATTATTATCTGTGGCGGTTTTAATCTATGCATATTCTCCACGCTTTGGCTTTGAAACAAATCCCGCTAAGCTAAGATATTATAATAAACTCTGCTGACTTTATATCTTCTCGACTTCGTCCCGATACTTCGGGACTCCGCTCGAAGAATATTGTTCAAGCTAACTTTTCAACTACGCTCAGGGTAACGTAGAATTATTTCTTTACCGCGTCTACAAGTTTTTTAAACGAGGGGCTATCATTTACTGCCATGTCAGCCAATGTCTTCCTGTTGAGCCGCACCTTTGAGTCGGCCAGGGCTTTCGTGAATTTGCTGTATGATATGCCAAGCTCCTTGCAGGCATTTGAGATCCTTATGATCCACATCCGCCTGAAATCCCTTTTTTTGACTCTCCTGTCCCTTGTAGCATAAGCCATGGATCTTTTTACGGATTCCAAAGTTATCCTGTGCCATTTGCTCCTTCCGGCGCGCTGGCCTTTTGCCATTTTTGAAACCTTTTTCCTGCGCGCCCTTGATGCCGGTCCATATTTCACACGTGTCATCTTTTATCTCCTCTCTTAAGAAACATTATCCGTAAGGCAATAATTTCTTGGTCAGCTTAGCGACTTTTCCTTCTATGATAACCGCTTTCCTGAGTCCCCTTTTTCTGTTAGAGCTCTTGCAGGTCAACAGATGCCGCCTTCCCGCCTTAAAACCTCTGAGCTTCCCTTTTTTAGTCAGTTTAAACCTCTTACTAGCGCCCTTATTAGTCTTTAGCTTTGGCATATTTTTACCTTTCCATTATTTTGTTTTTACTTCTGTTTTCGGCAGGAAATGTACCATTATGCTCCTGCCTTCCCTTTTAGGGCTGCTTTCTACTTCTCCGACCTCGAGAAGATCTAAGACCACCCTGTCCAAGATTTTTTTTCCAAGATCCATATGGCTCATTTCCCTGCCCCTGAACACCATAGTGACCTGGGCCTTGTCACCTCTTGTTAAAAATTTCTTAAGGTGATGTATCTTTACCTGATAATCATGTTCCTCTATATTAGGTTTTATCTTTATCTCTTTTGTGTGAACGACCTTTTGATGTTTTCGAGACTCTCTGGACTTTTTCTCCTGATCGTATTTATACTTACTGTAATCCATTATACGGCACACCGGCGGCCGAGCCTGATCAGCGACTTCCACCAGATCCAACCCGACTTCCTGGGCTTTCTGTAATGCCTCCTGCGTGGCAACGATCCCCATCTGCTCTCCGTCAGGCCCTATTAACCTTACTTCCTTGATTCTGATCCTGTTATTTACTCTTATTTCACGCGAAATAACAATCACCTCCTGTTTTTAATATCGCCTCTGATCCTATCCAAAAACTCCTCTATGTCTACCGCGCCAAGATCGCCTTCTTTTCTAGCACGGAGTGAAACCTTACCTGATGCCTGCTCCTTATCCCCTACTATAAGCATGTAGGGAATTTTATTCATCTGGGCCTCTCTTATTTTATACTGGAGTTTCTCGTTTCTTTTGTCAGCCTCTGTTCTTATGTTTTCGCCCTGTAATTTTTCAAGTATACTGTCAGCATAATCATGCGATCTGTCGGTGATCGGAACCACGACTGCCTGTACGGGGCTGAGCCATACAGGGAACGCTCCGGCATAATGTTCGATAAGCGTCCCGATAAAACGTTCCATACTGCCGAGGATAACCCTATGAAGAACCACGGGCCTTTCCTTTTTGCCTTCTTTTGACACATACGTCAGGTCAAATCTCTCAGGCAACGCAAAATCACATTGCACTGTCGCGCACTGCCATGACCTGCCAAGCGCGTCTTTTATCATAATGTCTATCTTTGGGCCGTAAAAAGCGCCTTCACCTTCATTCACCTCGTATGCCGTGCCCTTAGCGTCAAGCGCGTTCTTTAAAGCCTTGGTTGCCTGTTCCCACATATCAAGGCTACCTATGTATTTTGGAGGACGCGTAGAAAGATCTATCTGGTATTCGTTGAAGCCAAAGACTTTCATTGTGTCAAAAACAAAATCTATGACACCGATTATTTCTTTTTCGGCCTGCTCCGGCAGGCAAAATATATGCGCGTCGTCCTGAGTAAAACCCCTGACGCGTAACAGTCCGTGCAACACTCCTGATTTTTCCCTCCTGTGAACGTTGCCCAGCTCAAAATACCTGATAGGAAGATCCCTGTAGCTGCGTATCTTTGATTTATAAATAATCATATGCGCCGGACAATTCATGGGCTTTAGCGCGTATTCCTCTCCCTCGACTTTAAATATATACATATTCTCTTTGTAATATTCATAATGTCCGGAAGTGACCCATATATCTGATTTGAGAATATGAGGGCCCATGACTATCTGATACCCTCGTCTCAGGTGCTCTCCTTTTACATAATCCTCCACCAGCATCCTTAAAAGCGCGCCCTTGGGATGAAAAAAAACAAGGCCCGGGCCTACTTCGTCATGGATGCTGAAAAGGTCCAGGTCTTTACCGATCTTTCTGTGGTCCCTTTTTTTTGCTTCTTCCCTGAGCCGCAGAAAATTTCTCAGTTCTTTACCACTGCCAAAGCATGTCCCGTATATACGCTGGAGCATGGGATTGGTTTCCAGGCCATGCCAGTACGCGCCCGCGATGCTCAATAACTTAAACGCTTTGATATCCCCCGTGGACTTAACATGAGGGCCCTTGCACAGGTCCGCGAATTTTCCATGCCTGTAAACAGAGACTGTATCCTCTTTAAGATTGTTTATCAATTCTATTTTGTAAGGCTCATTCTTGAATAGCTTAAGCGCTTCTTCTTTAGAGATCTCTTCCTGCTTAAACTCTGAGTTTGCCTTTATTATCTTTGCCATCTCTGTTTCTATTTTTTCAAGGTCTTCGGGCACAAAACCATCCTGTTTTTCAAAATCATAATAGAACCCATTCTCTATAGCAGGCCCTATCCCCAATTTTACCTTTGGGAATATCTGCTTAACAGCATCTGCCATTATATGAGAACAGCTATGTCGTAACGCATCCAGATTTTCAGCCATGACCTGATCCTTTTCCTTAACTTCACAAAACTGCAATGCACTAATGTGAAGTTAAGCGATAAAAAATATGGTGGGCCCAAGAGGACTCGAACCTCTGACCTCTTCCATGTCAAGGAAGCGCGCTATCCAACTGCGCCATGAGCCCATCCACTTCGTATCAATTGCATTGCTACAAAGCTTGAACACGAAAGTATTCAAGCGAAGTAGAATGGTGCCGAGAGTGGGATTCGAACCCACACGGGCTTTAGGCCCAACGGATTTTAAGTCCGTATTGTCTGCCAGTTCCAACATCTCGGCCTTGGAGGCGACGATGGGATTTGCACCCATGTATAACGGTTTTGCAGACCGCTCCCTTGCTACTTGGGTACGCCGCCCTAATTTAAATTTAATTGCCTTAATGCGCTTTGATAAAAATCATACTTTCTTTTTAAATAGAGATAATCCTCTATGTCTCTATAAAGAAAGTTTAAAACCTTTCTGGCCTTTGAACTTCTATAAACTAACTGAAAACTCTTGTTGCTCTTATAAAAATTTGGCCCATCTATATTGCAATGTTTTTGCAAAGATTCATCTAAAGTTCTTAAAAATTTACTGCTTCCTGATGTAAAAATAGCCTTTAGTCTCTTGTTGTTTTTGTTTTTCTTGTATTTATCTATGACCACGCTACCATCTCCGTCAAAATACCCTCTGATAAAATCAGACAGATAAAACTCCGGAATCCTGGGAAACTCCATAGTTAAAGATTTTCTTGGAAACAGGCCGAGTTTTTCCAGATCATTATAGACAGTATGACTGCCTATTCTTAAAAAATACATTGCCTTTCTTTTTCCATGCTTGGCAAACTTGATTATTGTATGGCTAGAGCCCATAAGATGTCTTATGCTATCAACAAATGAACGATCTATGCTGGAAAATCTGATATATTTACCTCTTATATAAGTTGAATTTTCAAGACTGCCGTCAGCAAACAAACAGCCTAATACATAGGCCATTTTCCTCGACCACTCTTTAAAAAAATTATAATCAACCTTATACTTTATACCCATGTAAAACAAAAACGTGTAACCCTGGCAAAAATACGGCTACACGTTGTTAAAAAATGCTCTATTCATTAAAGCGGCGAAGACCATTTTCCGCCTGAAGCGGAATTCCACTTTACATGCCCTCCGACATACAAAACATTCCCGCCCTGTCCGCCATGGTTTTCCGGCTTATCACAGGCTATGGCCGTGTCTGAATCAGACGATTCCGTAAGCCCGGTTTTATACAGATAATCCCCGCTATCCGCGCTGGTAGGAGCATCGTTTGGGCTTGATGGGCATTTAAAAACATCCAGAGTATCTATATATCCGCCATCTATAAGATTCTGGAGGCTTTTAGGAAATCTTTCTAAATTATCAGTTGAATACATGTGCAGGGCAAGTCCTATCTGTTTAAGATTATTCATACAGCTGGTGCGCCTTGCTCTTTCGCGCGCCTGGCCTATCGCAGGAAGCAACATTCCGGCCAATATGCCTATGATAGCTATTACAACCAGCAGTTCAATTAAAGTAAACCCTCGTTTTTTCATATTAATCCTTCCTTTCTAAATACCATAACGCTTCTATTTTGTCAAGCAAAACCTGAGCTATATATGTCTTTGATTTATTGTTTATATATAAGCTATGTCCTGTCCTGTCCATTATTATAACATCTAACTTATTACAGCCAAAAGGGTTATGTCGTTTTGTAAGTCTGTTAGCTACTATAATATCCAAATTTTTGCTTTTTAGCTTTTTTTTGGAGTTTTTGACGAGTCCTTCTGTCTCTAAGCTAAATCCTATGAATAACTTAGATTTTTTATATCCAACTATTTCTTTTAACAGATCTTTGTTAGGGACTAAGTCGATCGTTATTTTTTTTCTTCTTTTTATTTTTTTCTCGGACGTTTTGTCAGGCCTGAAATCAGCCACAGCAGCGCACATCACCAGGCAGTCGGCATTCTTGATCTCTTTTTTGAGCGCCCCGGATAACTCATCAGTTGTTTCTATTGGGATGAATTTTTTGACCTTTGGAGGCTTTAAACCAACAGGGCCGCTTATAAGAACAACAGAATGTTTTCTCCTGAAAGCAGCCTCAGCGATCTTATAGCCCATATAGCCTGTTGATCTATTTGAAATAAACCTGACAGGATCGAGCGATTCGATAGTCGGCCCTGCGGTAACAATTATTTTAATAGCCGTCTAGCCTCTTTTATGATTATTTCCGTATCCTGGATATGTCCCAGCCCTTCTGTGCCGCAGGCTAGTTTGCCTTTGATGGGGCCGGTAAAATGATAACCGTAGGTTTTTAGTTTTTTGATGTTCTCTTGGACGATCTTATTTTGATACATATTGTTGTTCATCGCCGGGACTAAAAGAACCGGCGCCTTTGCGGCGCAGATCGCGCAAGTAAGCATATCGTCACAGATCCCATTTGCCACCTTACCGATTATATTGGCAGTTGCGGGAGCGACCAGTACAAGATCCGCTTTTTCAGAAATAGAAATATGCGCCGAGTCCCATTCTTCCGGAAGCCTGAAAAGGTCCGACGATATGACCTTATTGCCGGATACTGCCTGGAACAAAATAGGCTTTATGAATTCCTCCGCCTCTTTTGTCAGAATGACTTCGCAGGAAAAACCTTCTTCGCGAAGTCCTCTTATCATATCCAGCGCCTTATAACAAGCAACGCTTCCAGTAACACCGACGACAATATGCTTTTTCATAACAGTCCCTGCTTTATTTTTTAATTTTATACTTTACCTTATTCTGGCTGATCTCCAATAGCGCTATCGTTGAAAATTTCTTTGAATCAGTTTCAACCAGTTTCTTGGAGCCTGTTGAAAGTTCCACCGCCCTTTTTGCGGCTGTCAAGGTAATTTTATAGACACTATCTCCTTTTTTAAATATCCCTTCGCGCGGCATATATGACATTAACCCCTCCTGATTTTACATCTCTCTGCGATTACAATAGACCTTAAATGCCCCAAGGCTGCCTCAATCTTATTGTTCACAACAGCATAATCATACCTGGACAGATAAGCCATTTCTTTTTTAACGAACTTTAATCTCTCATTTATCACTTTTTTAGACTCCGTAGAGCGACCTACCAGTCGTTCTTTTAACAGCTCGATCGACGGCGGCAGTATAAATATGAACACTGTTTTCATCTTGAGCCGCTTGATCTTCATCGCGCCCTGCACGTCTATGTTCAACACGACATCCTGGCCCTTCGCGACAAGATGTTTTATGTACTTTTTAGGCGTGCCGTAATATTCGTCAAAAACTTTTGCCCACTCTAAGAATTCGCCTTTTTTCTTTCTCTTTAAGAATTCGCCTTTTCCTATAAAAATATAATCCACTCCGTCGATCTCCCCTGCCCTGGGGGATCTCGTGGTCATTGAGATCGAACGACCTATGCCTCCTATGGAATCCACCAGTTTAGAGATCAGGGTAGTCTTGCCCGATCCGGACGGGGCGGATATTATAAACAAAATCCCATTGCTTTTCATTCGCTATTCCACGTTCTGCGCCTGTTCGCGTATTTTTTCTATCTCACTCTTTATATCTATCACTAACCGCGATATTTTCGAACTGTTAGCCTTTGAGCCAAGCGTATTGACCTCTCTTTGCAATTCCTGCAGAATAAAATCCAAACGCCTGCCTGTTTCTTTGTTAGAAACAATGCTGTCTTTAAGGGCCTGTAAATGGCTTTTTGCCCGGGTTATTTCCTCTGTTATATCGCTTTGTTTGGCAAACAACGCCACCTCTGCCTCAAGCCTTCCTTTGTCAACACTGTAACCTGAGCTTTTTGTAAGTTCTTTTACCCTGGCATTCAGCCTATCGCGGTATTTTAAAATAAGATTCGGGGCAAAGCTTGATATCTTGTTAATGGCAACAGCAACAGTTCGTATCCTCTGCGACAAGTCTTTATAAAGCGCCTTGCCTTCTTTTATCCTCATGGCGTTGCAACCAAGGACTGCTTTGCGAACCACAGCCTCTATAACAGGCCACACCAGGCCCTGGTCATACTCAAGCTGTTCGTGCACGACTACGTCGGGGAAAGCTAATATATGAGCTAATTTAACATCATCCTTGAGTTTAAATTTTCTCTTTACCTTTGAAAGTATCCTGTAATATTTTTCAATCGCTTCATCATCGAGTTTCACTGAGTTAAGATTTTTTCCATTCTTCTTAAGGGAAAGAGAAACGCTTACTTTGCCGCGTTTTATATATTTATTTATATAATTTCTTACCTTGTCCTCAAAAAACGACAGGTCGTTAGGCATGCGCGAAGATAGATCGAAATATCTATGGTTCACGGTACGTAATTCAACGGCAAATCTGCCGAATTTACTTTTCGATTCGCCTTTTCCGAATCCTGTCATGCTTTTGATCATGCCCAGACTCTCTTTTTCTGCGGTTCCGCTGTTATTATCTTTGTCGGATAGAGATCGACTATGACCTCATCAGGGTTAAACCAGAGTTTTATTTCACGCTCCGCTTCTTTGTTGTCCGAAGATGTATGCAGGACGTTCTCATACAAACCCTGAGTCGTGATTCTGCCATAAGATCCTCGTATGCTGGTGGATTCTGCTTCTTCAGGATTCGTAGACCCGGCAAGCTGCCTTACTTTGTTTATCGCGTCGTCTCCCCAATAAACCACTGCCATTACTTTGCGCCTATCATGCAGTTCTCCCTGTATATATTTAATAAGCTCTCCAAAAAAAGGCTTATCCTGCATATGTTTATAGTGTTCTGACGCCAGTTCACGACTTACCCTAACTATTTTAACAGCAACGATTTCCAGCTTTGACTCTGAAAGCCTTGTAAGTATATTACCTGTTAAGGATTTTTTTAGCCCATCCGGTTTGATAAGAACTAACGTTTTCTGGTCCATGCTTCTCCCCCTATGGTGTAAACCTATAACTCTTTTATTTTAAAAGCTTTATGACTCTTTCTAAGTCACTGTCAGAATAAAACTCTATCTCTATCCTGCCGCCTTTTTTGCCTTTTATAATTCTTACCTTTGTTCCTAATGTATCACGTAACTGTTCTTCTACGGAAATAAGATTATGATCTTGTTCTTTTGGTTTTTTGCTGGTAGAAGAATTAATTTTTTTTGCGTATCTCTCTGTGTCTCTTACAGATAGGTCATTTTTTATAGTTTTAGTACAAAGCCTCATCTGGTCTGATTCTTTGCTTAAACCAAGTATGGCTTTTGCATGCCCCATTGAAATTGTTCCACGTGAAACATATTCCCGTATTTTCTGAGGCAAGTTTAAAAGCCTTAGTATATTTGCCACTGTAGCCCTGTCCTTGCCTATTGTCTCGGAGACTTTCTCTTGAGTCATATTAAACTCATCAATGAGTCTCTTGTATGCTTTTGCCTGGTCAATTGGGTTAAGATCTTCACGTTGTATGTTTTCTATAATAGCCATCTCTAGCGCATCTACGTCTGAAACGTTCTTAATAATAGCCGGAACTTCTTCTAACTTTAACATTTGAGCAGCTCTTAACCTGCGCTCACCTGCTATTAGTTCGTATTCTTCGCCTTGAGCCCTGACAATGACTGGCTGAATAAAACCTTTTTCCTTTATTGAAGCCGCAAGGTCTTTTAACAACTCTGTGTTAAAATCTTCTCTGGGTTGATATTTGTTTGCTCTTATCTTACTAAGAGCGAGATTAACGACAGCATGTCCTTTACCAGCTTTGAGCAAAGATGAGGCATCATCATTTATTTGCTCTTTTCTATCCATTGCCCTATCAGGTATTAAAGCTCCTAAACCTCGCCCGAGAACTCTTTTTTCCATTCTGTCTTTACCTCCTCTGTCTTCTCCTCTAACATTTCCTGCGCCAGAGACAAATACATTCTTGCCCCGATAGACTGCTTGTCATATAAATGTATTGGCTTTCCAAACCCTGGCGCCTCGCTAAGTCTTATGCTTCTAGGTATAACTGTATTAAAAACTCTGTCTTTAAAATATTTCCTTGCCTCTTCTATTACCTCTGAAGTAAGATTTGTCCTATAATCAGCCATGGTTAATAATACTCCTTCTATGGCTAGATCAGGATTAAGATTATCCTTGACCAGATTAATAGTGTCCAGGAGCCTGCTAAGGCCTTCCAGGGCATAATACTCACATTGTATAGGGATAAGGACAGCTGTTGCCGCTGTCAGGGCATTAATAGTCAACAGGCCCAATGAAGGCGGAGAATCGATTAATACAAAATCATATTCACCGGATATATCAGAAAGCGCCTTTTTTAGCCTGTATTCCCTGTTTAAAAGATTTATCAGCTCTATTTCAGCGCCGGTAAGATTTATACTTGAAGGTATTAATTGGAATTCAGGGATAGAAAGATTTAATATGGAGTCTTTGATGGAGAGATTATTAATTAAGACATCATAAATAGTGTGTTGTAAATTAGCTCTATCTACGCCCAGGCCACTGGTCGCGTTTGCCTGAGGATCAAAATCTACCAGAAGAACTTTCTTGCCATTATGAGCGAGGTAATAACCTAGATTAATCGCTGTGGTTGTCTTACCAACGCCTCCTTTTTGATTACAGATAGCTAGGATTTTTCCCATAAAATAAATACTGAACCCCGCACCGCGTAGGGTGCGGGGTTAATTCACACAGTAACTTACGTTCCGTAAGTTATGTGTTCATTAACCGTATCATAACCGTATCATTGTTTCTGTAACTTCTTTGTTATTCTTACCTTAGCTAATTTAGACCCATGCATGCTAAATAAGCCTTTATGTTCTTCTCTGAGGACTTTAACATCCACCTGTGAGCGCTCTGTGCCTAATTTAGACAGGGCGATTTTAATAGCCTCTTGCGCTGTCTTTGCCTCTATCTCTATTTCATTTATGTTTTGCAATCCCTGATCTTTGCTCATGTTTTTCTTACAATAAAATACTGTAGTGAGCTCTGTATGAGCGTATTAGTAAGCCAATACAATACAAGGCCCGACGGCAGACTGTAGAAAATAAACCCAAACATAACAGGCATCACAGCAGTCATTATCTTCTGTTGCTCTGTAGGGGCCGCGCCTGTCGAGGCACTCGATAGCTTTTGCTGTATTATCATAGCACCTATCATTAAAATTGGCAACAGATTTATTGTGTTTCCCAGAAAAGGCATATTAAACGGCAACGCGAACGCGGCATCCGGCATAGACAGGTCTTTTATCCATAAAAAATTAGCTCCTTTTAATTCTACGGACCGCATGAGCGTCTGATACAAAGCGATAAATATGGGCATCTGTAAAAATATGGGGAAACATCCGCCCATTGGGTTTACTTTATGCCGTCGATAAAGTTCCATTATTTCCTTATTTAATTTTTGCGCGTTATCCTTATGCTCGGCGCGCAATTGTTCCATATGAGGCTGAAGTTTTTGTAGGCCCCTCATGGATTTCAGGCTCTTAAGTGTCAGAGGGTACAATAATAAACTGACACAACCTGTCAAAAGAAGTATCGCTACCCCATAATTATGGGACAGGCCATAGAAAAATTTCAGCACGCTTAAAAGGATCAGGCTTATACTGGTAAAAATCCCAAAATTTAACGCTTTGCCAAAGGTAACCTCTGTTTTTTCCAGCTCGCCTAACTCTGTAGGCCCTATATAAACAAGAAAATTATACTGTTTTGTCGCTCCGGGCAATATTTTTTCGTCCTCCACGATAAATCCGGCTACCGGCGAACCGTTTATACTTTTTGTGAAGACCCCTGCCGGCACAAATTCAGGCATGGTTATTATAGAATAATATTTATTTCTAAGCACAAGCCACGATGGGTTATTATTATATAACCTATTGTGCTTCTTAAAGTTACCGCTGGCTATCTTTTTCAGCTTTCCATCTTTATAGAAAACATCCGCGCCTATATATCTTGACTCATAGCGTTCTTTAGCCGCTATATTTGAAGCTGTCGTAATATCAAAGGAAAGGTTTTTTGTTGTTGATGTTTTGTTAGTTATTTTTATAGCCACTGTTAAAGCGTACCTGTCCTTTAAAAATCTTATATTTTTCTCTATGGCCAGCCCGTTTTTATCAATATAAAAACCCCTCTTATCTTCTTTCATTGCAAACTGTTGCGAAGATAAGCCTGACAAATCTCCTTTCCCCTCAATAGCAAACAATCCGGCATCATATATAGCGCCGTCCACGAGATCTGTATCAAATCTATCCCCATTTTTAATCTTAACGCTATTTATCGAACCGCCGAGCCCTGTTATGCCCATTTCATATCTATCGGTTTCCAGAGA
>JAHIUV010000161.1 GCA_018817035.1 Candidatus Omnitrophota bacterium
GTCCAAAAAAAATGATCTGGTCATTCTGCCGCGGCATGACGCGCCTAAAATACCGCGATCAAATATTCTGGTTACAGATACAGCGCCTAACAGGATAGTCCCCGGGCCGGAGGCTCAAGGCTCAAAGCTGAAAGGGATAGGTATTCTTATCGGAGGAGACGCTAAAAACTTTGAATTAAAAAAAGAAGATGTTGAAAAAGTCATAAGCGGGATTTTAAAAATATCGGATGACGAAGGTTTGGATATATTCATTTCAACTTCCAGGAGGACTTCACCTGAGATAGGTAATTATTTAAAAGAAAAACTTGCCGGTAACAAAAGATGCAGGTTGCTGGTGATCGCTAATGAAAATAACACCCAGGGGGTCGTGCGGGATATATTGAGCGCTTGCGATATTGTAATAGTTTCTCCTGAATCCGTATCTATGATCTCTGAGGCCGTGTCTTCGGGGAGGCATGTTGTAGTGTTTACAGGTTCACCGCTCAAGGGAAAATACGCGAAAAGCGTCGCTAGCCTCCGATCCGGAGGATATCTGAAAAGCGTGCCTCCTGATGATATTTATGGAATCTTGAGATCTCTCTTGACGGAAAAACCACCGGTAACAAAAATTGAAGACAGGAACGCGATAATCAAGAAGCTGGAAGCAATTATATGATCAAGTGTTCGAGGCTAAGCCTCGAACACTTGAATACTTGAAAAACGATAATAAAAAGACCGGAAGTAACTATATAAAACAATGAACATATTGCAGATACTTCCAATGTTGGATGTGGGCGGCGTTGAGACCGGGACAGTTGACCTTTCAGGGGAGCTTGTCAAGAAAGGACATAATGTTATCGTTGTTTCAGGCGGCGGAAAGATGGTAAAGGACCTTACAGGGATGAACGTAAGGCATATAAAATTGCCGGTGTATAAAAAGTCATTGTTTACTGTCCTGGCGATGATCAAAAAATTAGAGTATATTTTAAGAGAAGAGCGTATTGATATTGTCCACGCCAGGTCCCGCGTGCCTGCCATTATAGCGTTTTTTGCCGCCAGGAGAGCGAATGCCAGCTTTATTACTACCGCGCATGGATATTATTCGAATCATCTTTTTAGCCGTGTAATGGGATGGGGAAAATCAGTAATAGTCGCGTCTAATGTCATAGGCAGGCATATGGTGGAAGACTTTGGTGTGCCGCATGAAAGGATAAGATTTGTCCCGAGAGGGGTTGACCTGGAAAAATTTACGTTTAAAAGTCCTGAGGTTTCCCCGCGAAAACCCGGGTATAGGATAGGTGTGGTCGGAAGGATAACGCCGATAAAGGGCCATTCGTTTTTTTTACAGGCGATCGCCAGGGTGATCCGCGTGTTTCCCAAACTGGAAAATTCAATTGACTCAAAGGCCGGGGACATAAAGATATCGATTGTAGGTGAGGCGCCAAAGGATAAGCCTGAATACAAAGACAACCTGAAAAAATTAACACAACAGCTGGGTATAGAAAAATCTGTCGAGTTTTTAGGATCCCGCCACGATATACCGAAGATAATGTCTGAACTTGACCTTCTCGTCCTTCCGTCAGTAGGCCAGGAGGCTTTTGGCCGCGTTATTATTGAAGCGCAGGCAAGCGGGGTCCCTGTGATAGCGACGCGTATAGGCGGCGCTGTGGATATCATAGAGGACGGAAAAACGGGACTCCTTGTCGAGACCGGAAATATCATGGAGATGGTGAACTCTATAATAAGACTGTTGTGTGACAGGACTCTTGCTAAAAATATCGCTACAGAGGCAAGGAAAAAAGTCGAAAGGGAATATAGCCTCGCTCGTATGGCGGAGGACACTATAAAAGTTTACAAAGAAGCGCATACTAAGAGGATACTCGTGATAAAAATAGGGGCGATAGGGGACGTAATTCTGGTTGTCCCCAGTTTAAGGGTGATAAGAAATAATTTTCCGGACGCTTTTATCAGTGTTGTCGTCGGTTCCGAGGCAAGGCATGTCCTTAAAAGGTGCCCTTATATAGATGATATGATCTTTTATGACAGGAAAGCGAGCGGGAAAGGGGTAAGGGGGCTGTTTAAGCTAGGCGCTATTGTCAGGCGCAAGGCGTTTGATGTGTCTGTGGATTTTCAGAATAGCAAGGTCAGCCATATTATCGCGTGGTTAGGCGGTATACCCAGGCGTTTCGGATACAGCGGTAGGAAATTCGGATTTTTAATAAATAATAAATTGAAATATTTTAAGATCGGCGCCGGTCCGATCGAGGAACAGTTCAGGATACTTAAAAGGGCGGATATCAACATCGTAGGCGCTTCTAAGCGGCTGGAGATATGGCCCTCGAAAGAGGATTTCGCGTACGCGGACAATCTTTTGAAAAATGAATGGATAAGGGAAAACCAGGTCTTGGTAGGTATTAATATAGGGGGCAGTTGGAATACAAAGAGATGGCCTTTGAAATATTTCGCGAA
>JAHIUV010000162.1 GCA_018817035.1 Candidatus Omnitrophota bacterium
CAAAAGTCGCTGCGAGATCCTCTTCGTGATCCTGTCTTCCCATTTTTTTACTATCGCTGAGTGGATAACCTCTTTATTCGCTATCTCAGCTTTTCCCTTAAGGCAAAACCCTATGAATTTATGCTCATCAACAGCTGTTATATTGACGTGCGGATTTTCTTTAAGGTTAGAGTAAGTCTTTTCTTTGTAAAGATCCAGTAAATATATAGTCCCATCCTCCTCTATATCCACTATACCTTTGCAGGAATTATGCGGACAGCCCTTTTTGTCCACTGTAGTGACAATGGTATAAGGCTGCTTGTGAAAAAAGCTTACTATGTCTTCGGTTAATTTTGACATGATTATTTAACCTCTGCCGAACCCTGCCACAAACCGTGTATGTTGCAATAAGAAGAAGCTAATATCATGCCGGGCTTTTCTGTTTTGAGCTTCAGTGTGATTTCCGGAGCGGTATAAACAGTGCTGGTATCAGCTCCTTCAGTAGAAGCGCCGTGGGCAATAAAATCAGCCCTACCTATTTCATATGGAAATTTCCCGCCCTGAGGCAAAAAATAAACCGCTATTCCCGCTATATGATGGGCTGTTGTGTTCGGATGGGTTATTTCCTTCCCCACGCTTACCGTGACTGATAATACCTGGTCTTTTCCTGGTTTTCCTGATACCTCTATGACGGGCACATGTTTTTCTGTTTTCCAATCAGCGCCCTGGATCAATTCTTTTAGATCAGCCATAAATGCCTCCTTATTTTTTTATAAAATCCACGTATATTGCTATCGCCAATGCCAGAAAAGAGGAAACAAATATAAAGCCATAGTTTATCTTGTCTTTTCGCGAACTCAACTTGCATACAATAGTCCCCAATACATCGAGATCGTGCCCGGAAAGTTCTTTTCTGTGAAGCAGTTTGTCCTTAAGTCCTGTCCTGTCTAATTCCATGTGCAGGATATGGTCATATTTGAATTTATATGTAAAAAATATCAAAAACCCGCCTACGCCTATATACCATAACGCCTTGGCAAATAACGGATTAATGCTTATAAACAGGTTAACGGCGCGCAGGGATATAACCGCTACAAGCGCTATAAAAAACAACACCCACGAGACCGCGGATTCCTTGCACGACTTTAATTTAAAACAGTCATAACAGACAAACGCGTTCTTTTTGTTCATGTTTTTATCACGTCCTTTAACGCCGCAAGGGCTTTATCGTAATCCGGGGGCGAGGATAGTTCGGGCACGAGCTGAACATACCTTAAAATATCATCTTTATCTATTATAAAGATCGCCCTGGCAAGAAGCCTCATCTCTTTTATAAGCACCCCGTACTTCATGCCGAAATCAGCTGTCCTATGGTCGGAAAAAGTCTTTATCCTCTTTATATTATTATCCTGGCAGAATCTTTTCTGGGCAAATGGCAGGTCCATGGAAATAAAGACCGTTACCAGGCCATCTGATAATTTTGCCGCTTCGTCATTAAACCGTTTTATCTCTGTATCGCACACAGGAGTATCCAGGGAAGGTACAGACGCTATTAATTTGACTTTCCCCTTCAGGTCGTCCAGTGAGGCCTCTTTCAGGTCTTTATCAAGGCATGTAAAGTTCGCTGCCCTGGCGCCCGGTTTTACCTCATCACCTAAAAGCGTAAGGCCGCTACCTTTCATTGTTATCGCGTTTTTTCTTTCCATATCATCCCCCTTCCTTAATAATACTATGATAGTATCATTTATGTAGGGTGTCAAGTATTTTTAAAATATTATGTTAGCCAGCATGCCCAGGGCCACTACCTGGGGGACAGCGATGATCGGGAGCCATATCGCTACTTTTTTCCCGACATTGGACCACAAAAGGCCTATCTCGGTATAATCCGTCACCACCCCTGCCATCAGGAACACAAAGACATTGCCGAATGCCGATGTTTGCCTGTATATCTCGAACGCCAAAGGAGCGCTTCCTTCGGAACATACCTCTATTATAGTAGCTACTAAAAGGGTCACCATCAAGCCCGTGAACGTAGGACCCATATAATGCCTGAATATATCCTGCGGGACATAAGCTCCTACGACACTGGCAATGCCCATGCCTATAAATATCCACCACAATACCATATTGGCAAGGGATATGGCCCCGTCATAAACGCCTCTCGCGTCTTTCTTTAGCTGCTGCTTCGACAGTTTATATTCAGAAGATCTTTTTCTAAAATCCGCGCCTATAGAAAATCCCTGTGTTATTTTTGCCGTATTTTCATTCTTTTCTATGAGGTTATGCGCTTCCAGTATTTGATAGGTCAGGCCTGTTGTTATCGCTATGAATATGGCGCAAAAAATGATATACAGCGCTTTTAATCCGAAAAACGCGATAAGCATTATTGTCAGTGGGAAATTAGCCCAGGGGCTGGCAAGAAGAAAAGCCACTACAGCGGGATTTGAGGCGCCCTTTTTATGCAGTTGTATCGAAAGCGCGAGGATACCGTGGCTGCACGCGCTCATGAAAAACCCTACTATCACGGAATAAAATATCGTTCTTTTTTTCGGGCTGGCGAGAATATGAGAGATGTACTCACGCGGTATAAAATGGTTTATTACGCCTCCCAGCAGTAATCCCAAAAGCACAGCCCACCATATCCTGCCAAGATACATAAATAACGCCATGCGGAACGGGACTAATACAGGGAGGAAATACGACAACGCGGACGCGAGCGCCAAGACAGAGGAAACAAGCATCAGCTTATTTCCGTACCATCTGGTCTTTTGACATCCCGAGCAAGCAGAATGAGCTACAGCCATACAAATATCTCTCTAATTATAATCAATGATTTAACAGAGAAAGAGTGTTATTCTTCGAGCGAACGAAGTGAGTCGAGAAGCAAAACATGTTCTCGACCGCGTCCCGATACTTCGGGACTTCGCTCGAACAATAAAAATTTCAATATATGCTCCTGTTGAGCCATCGACTACCTCTTATTTATACGCCACGCCTTTTAATTCTTCCACATACTGTTGCGCTGAAAACGCAGCCACTGCCCCGTCACCGCACGCTGTCACTACCTGGCGCAGGAGTTTACCACGGCAATCACCGCAGGCGAAAATACCTTTTTCCGAAGTTTTCATGTTATCGTCGCCGGCTATATATCCGCCCTTATCCAATTTCAGCACACCTTTGACAAAATCAGTGTTCGGAGAATATCCCACAAAGATAAAAACCCCGTCACACGGCACTTCTCCTTTTTCTTTTGTTCTTACATTTTCTATTTTAACTCCGCTGACTTTATTATCTCCTGTTATCTCTGTAATCGTTGATTCCCATATAAACTCTATTTTTTTATTTGCCAGGGCCCTTTCCTGCAGTATCTTTGTCGCGCGCAAACGATCCCTGCGATGCGCCACTTTTACTTTCGCGGCAAATCTCGTCAGGAACAACGCTTCTTCTATAGCTGTGTCGCCTCCGCCGGCAAGTACCACTTCTTTGTCCCTATAAAGCGCGCCGTCACACGTAGCGCAATAAGATACGCCCTTACCCTGCAGTTTTTCCTCACCCGCGACGCCCAGTTTTTTAGGCTTTGCCCCTGAAGCGACTATCAAAGACAAGGCTGTGTAAGACTTGTCTTTTATTTTTATCTCCCACCCTTTGTCATGTTTTTTTACCTCTGAAACATCACCCGTCTTAAACTCGACTTCAAATTTTTCTGCCTGTTTCTTGAATTTCTCGACCAGGTCAAAACCATTTATGCCTTCGGGAAAACCAGGATAATTTTCTATCCGGTCCGTAATAATAGCCTGCCCAAGCACTGAAAAGCTTTCGACAATAAGCGTCTTAAGCCGCGCCCTCCCGGCATAAAGCGCCGCGGTAAGCCCAGCCGGCCCCCCGCCTATAACAATAACATCATAATCCATGCCTCACCATCCCCCATAATCCTTAACTTCACAAAACTGCAATGCACTGTGAAGTTAAGGCCTGTTTCCGAAGATCGCGGTTCCTATCCTTACTATATTCGCGCCTTCTTCTATGGCTATTTTGTAAGAATTGCTCATGCCCATGGAAAGATATTTCATTTCCGCTCCGGGCAGTCCAATCTTACCTATCATATCGAATATCTTTTTTGTTTCCTTGAAATACGGCCGCGCTTCTTCAGGATTTCCTGACAAAGGGCCCATGGTCATAAGCCCTTCTACCTTTATATTATCCAACTCCGAAAGTTCTTTTACAAGCTTTTCCGCATCCTCGGGAAAAACCCCGGATTTCCTCTCTTCCCTGCCGCTGTTTACCTCAATAAGCACAGACATGACTTTATTTTCTTTTGCCGACGCTACACTGACAGCCTCTGCCAGTTCAGCGGAATCAATAGTTTCTATCATGTCAAATATCTTTATCGCTTTTTTAACTTTATTTTTTTGCAAATGTCCTATGAAATGCCACTTTGCCCTGCTACCTGCCTCTCGGAACACCTTTTCTGCTTCCTGGATATAATTCTCGCCTATTATACTGACCCCGGCGTCTACAGCCTCGAGTATCTCTTCGGCAGTCCTTGCCTTGGCAGCAGCTTCCAGCAATACGCCTTCAGGTAACTCGCCTAAAATTTTAAGGACATTGTCTTTAATCATGACTGCCCCTGCGTTTTAAAGTAGCTTCTTTATTAATAATATCTGTTTTTGTTTTTTCAATATCGTATACGGAAATAACCTTCATATCCTTAAAATAAGGCTTTATCGCGTCAATGTCCTGCCTGGACAAAGGTTTTTCAGCACTGGGCCTGAGTGGCGTATTTATCTGCACTTCATCAGGGCCGATATCCTTTGCCACGCTCGCTATATCTCCGGCATAATCCTTGTTTTTCGCGGTAAACATTATCTGCAGGGCAAGTTTGCCTTTATAATCGGATTTGAATTTTTTTATGCCGTCAACAATAGTCGCGAATGTCACTGATTTCACTGGTTTATTGACCTTTAAGAGCGATTCCGCGCAATGCGCGTCCATCTTTGCCATTACAAAGTCCGCCAGCGCCAGGTCTTTTCTCACGTCATGCCTGGACATTAAAGAAGAATTCGTTATGACCGCTATTTTTTCTTTTCTTATTTTCCTGATCCCGGTTATCACCTCGCCCAGATTCGCGGCAAGCGTAGGTTCTCCCCTTCCGGAAAATGTAATATAGTCTATTCTCACGTCAGGTAGGGTTTTTATCTCCTTAAGAATGTCTTCCGTAGGAACAAGTACCTGCCTCTTGTCGCTGAAAACTTTTGTTTCGCCTATCTGGCAATATCCGCAATCGAACGAACAAACCTTGTCTTCCCTGGAAATAAGGTCAACGCCCAGGGAACTGCCTAATCTCCATGAAGGGACCGGCCCATATATATATCTGTATGAATTACGCATTGTCTTTTTTGATGAATAAAAGAGGAAATACTATATCGCTGACGCAGCACGGCAGCCATACAGCGATAAAAAGAAAAAAGAATATCCCGGCATAAACCATAAGCCCTAAAGTCGAGCCGGCTCCTATTGCCATTATAATATGAAAAAGGGAAGCGCTCGTACTTATAAAAACATGTATAGCGTGAGGTAACTTTGTAAAAGGCCTGAAATGCGCGGCTATGATCCCAATAATAGCCAGGGGATTGATAAGCCACCATTTTTCTATAAAACCGATATGGGCTTCCCTGTGAGGCATATTCAACAATGCTTCGCCTACATAAGGTATAAGGGAATCACTCAGGGTAGCAATGCCCACCGAGCCAAAATAACCTATTAAAAGCAGGATAAAAATATTACATTTTTGTTCCTTGTTCTTGTGCCTATAAATAGAATACATGGATGCTGTGACAAACGCGCTCAGTAACACGTGCATGGGATGCAGGACATAAAAAGTATTGTGCACTATATTCTCGCTGAGATTCTTCAGGAATACCATTGAAACTATACCTATGATCGCGCCCAATATAGTAAACGGCGCGTGATGCTTTAATTCGCTGAAAATCTTTCTTATCATGGCGAGATGCCCCCTTTTTTAAGGTCTTTGTGTTGTGTCTAAAAACATCTTAACGGCTTTTTTTAATAATGCCTTTGCGCCTTTATATTCAAGTTTAGCCAATGCCTCGGCATTCGTAAACCACGCGGCATCCTGTATCTCTTCATAAAGCACTTTCAGTGATTCCGCGCCCGAATGACTAAAGAGATAAAAATATACTGTCTTGGCTATGAGGTTTTTGTCCCGTATATAAAAATATTTAACATCTTCTAATTTATCTATCAGGTCTATGTTCTTTAAGCCTGTTTCTTCGCCTATTTCGCGTATAGCGGCCTGTTCAGGAGTCTCGCCTTTCTCCAGTTTACCTTTAGGCCAGGTCCAGCGGCCGTAAGAATCCTTGATAAAAAGGACTTCGGGCCCCTGCCCTCCGGGCCTTATCACTATACCTCCCGCTGAAAACTCCAGTTCTGCCATATTTTTATATTATAAGGTAAGAGGGCGTTGCTGTCCAAGTAAAAATAATTAACAAGGTAATGAGTGAATTAACAGGGGTAATTATTATTCTTCGAGCGAACGAAGTGAGTCGAGAAGTCGATTTAGTTCTCGACTTCGCCCTGACGGGCTTCACTCGAACAATATTGACATGTTCCCCGTTAATTCACCCATTACCAGCCTTCAGTTGTCAGCTAAATCAGGCTAATAATCTTGCAGCGGCTTTTTTTGTGTCTTCGGGAGTTGCGGCACGGAAATTTTCCAGGGGATGCTTTAAGCCCATAAGTTCCCATTTGTGCTTGCCAAGAGTATGATAAGGAAGGAATTCGAATCTTTTGCAGTATTTCAGGTTTGAAAGTATTTTCTTTAGGTTATCTATATCGCTTTCAGAGTCATTCAGGTCAGGCACAAGCACATATCTTACCCAGTAATGCTTTTTTTTCTTTTCCAGCCTGCTGATGAACTCAAGAGGTTTTTTTAGTTCCATGGAAGTAATATGTTTATGGAGGTCTATGCATGAGGCTTTTATATCCACTATAAAAAGATCTGTCAGGCTTATCAGTTTATCTATGCTTTTCTCGTCTATATCCGCGGGATAAAAAGTACTGGTATCAATAGCGGTATGGATAGATTCCTTTTTGCAAAGTTTAAATAATTCTATAAGGCAGTCAGGCTGAAGAAGCGGTTCTCCCCCGGAAACAGTCACCCCGCCTTTTGAAGACTGTAAATAAGGCAGGCATTTTTCTATTTTGCCGAATACTTCTTTTACACTGCAGAGTTTCCCTGAATCAATATCCCATGTATCCGGATTCTGGCAGTAAATGCATCTCGCGGGGCATCCCTGCATAAATATAACATACCTTATGCCCGGCCCATCCTGGGCGCTGAAACTTTCCAGTGAATGTATCTTACATTGTTTCATGGAACGTCCTCGCCAACACTTCTTTCTGCTGTTCCAAAGAAAGCTTATTAAAATGCACCGCGTAGCCTGAAACCCTTATGGTAAGCTGGGGGTACTTATGCGGGTTTTTCATAGCGTCCCTGAGCACAGATTTATCTATTACATTGACATTAAGATGGTGCGCGCCTTTCATAAAATAACCGTCAAGCAAGCCCACGAGATTAGACGCGCGTTCTTCTTCCCTGCCCAGCACAGAGGGTATTACGCTGAAGGTGTTAGAGATCCCGTCCCTGCATTCGGTATAAGGTATGGACGCCACTGAATTAAGAGAGGCGAGTATGCCGCTCTCGTCCCTGCCGTGCATGGGATTTGCGCCCGGCGCGAAAGGAGCGCTTTTCTTCCTCCCGTCGGGTGTGGCCCCTGTTTTTTTACCATACATGACATTGGATGTTATGGTAAGTATGGATATCGCGGGTATAGAGTTCCTGTGGAGCTTATGTTTCCTGAGTTCTGCCAGGAAACTGGTCACCAGGTCTACTGCCCTCCCGTCGACTCTGTCGTCGTCATTGCCAAATTTAGGGAAATCTCCTTTTATCCTGAAATCCTGCGTAATCCCTTTTTTATTCCTCTTTGCCGTGACTTTGGCATATCGTATCGCGCTAAGCGAATCCGCGACCACGGAAAGGCCGGCAATGCCGAATGCCATATAGCGTGTCAATTCACTGTCCAAAAGCGCCATTTGGGCTTTCTCGTAATAATATTTATCGTGCATGCTATGGATGATGTTCAAGGCTTCCACGTATGTATTTACAGTCCACCTCAATGCCTGGTGAAATCTTTCCTTTACCTCCGTGAAATCCAGAGGGTTTGACTTTAAAGGAGGTATGTCAGGGACTATTGTTTCTCCGGTTATTTCATCCCTGCCTTCATTAAGGGCGTATAAAAGGACTTTTC
>JAHIUV010000163.1 GCA_018817035.1 Candidatus Omnitrophota bacterium
GCTTAGCCTCGAACACATCTTCCGCTGTTTTTCGTTATCTTGCGTAAGTTCTTCGCCAAGCTTGGATTTAGCTGTTCCGGTAAAAGTCTCCACTCCCAATTGCCGCTCGTGACAGCCGGAGTATTCATGCGGGCGCTTTCGTCAAGGTTCAGGATATCCTGCATGGGGATCATTGCCATTGCCGCAGGAGAATTCATTGCCAGCTCGGTCATTTTCGCGGCAACCTCTTCTTCGGGCACATCCCCTCCTATGTATTCGAAAAATCTCTTTTTTTCCTGGTCGCCGGCCTCGTTCCTGAACCAGCCTCTCGCGGTATTGTTGTCATGCGTCCCTGTATACACTACACAGTTTTCGTCGTAATTACGCGGCAAGTAAGGATGCCGGGGGTTATCCTCGCCGAAAGCGAAAAGCAAAACTTTCATCCCCGGAAAACCAAAGCGCTCCATCACAGCTTTTACGTCAGGCGTGATTATCCCGAGATCTTCGGCAATAATAGGGAATTTTGGAAATTTACCAAGCATTGCCGCGAAAAAATCCTCAGCCGGCGCTTTTTCCCATTTTCCGTTCACACCTGTCTTTTCTCCTGCCGGTATCTGCCAATAACCCACAAATCCGCGAAAATGATCGACCCTGACCATGTCAAGGATCTCCAGCATGCGACGCATCCTCATTATCCACCACGCGTATCCTGAACTTTTCAGGGCATCCCAATCATAAACAGGATTTCCCCATATCTGGCCTGTCTTACTGAAATAATCCGGAGGCACTCCCGCGACAAAACAAGGCTTCCCTGCCTTATCCAGTTTAAATATCCCCGGATTTTTCCACGCATCGGCGCTGTCCAGGTTCACGTATATCGGCATGTCGCCTATAATAGAAACTTTTCTTTTAGCGCAGTGAGCTTTTAACGCTGACCACTGCCTTGAGAATAAATACTGGAAAAACTTTATCCTTTCACGTTCATCTTTAAGGTCCGCGCCCGCGGCTTTCAGTTCCCCCGGATTCCTGCCTCTTAATCCTTCGGGCCATTCATACCATGGTTTTCCGTCAAATCTTGTCCTGACCGCGGCAAAAAGAGAAAAATCATCAAGCCAGTAAGCGTTTAAAGAGCAGAATTTTTCATACTCAGCCTTATTCCTCTTTGCCTTGAAATTTCTATACGCGAGTTCCAGGATATTTTTTTTGTACTCTCCTACAAGTCCATAATCCACCCTTTCCGCGGAAAATTCAGGGCGCTGCCTAATGTCTTTCCCGGCGATAAAACCGTCTTTGGCCATCAGTTCAGGGCTTATGAGCAATGTATTGCCGGCAAACGCGGAAATACTGCTATAAGGAGAATTCCCGTGTGATTGGTCCGTGGGATTAAGCGGCAGGATCTGCCAGAGGCTTTGTCCTGAGGCCGCCAGAAAATCAGCGAACCTACGGGCGGAAGGCCCTATGTCCCCTATGCCATATTCTGAAAAAAGGGAAGTTATATGCAGGAGTATCCCGCTTTTTTTCTTCACTTTACCTGACCGCGTCAAGCAGCCTTTTCGTATACTCATGTTTCGGGTCTTTAAAAATATTCTCGCATGTGCCGGTTTCCACTAACCTGCCGGCGTTCATTACCATTACCCTGTCACAGATAGCGCCTATGACACCCAGGTCATGGCTTATAAAAAGATACGCCAGGTTTTTTCTTTTTTGGATGTCCGTCAAAAGATTTAATATCTGCGCCTGGACAGATAGATCCAGGCTCGAGACAGGTTCATCACATATTATAAATTCAGGATCCGTGGCCAATGCCCGGGCAATGCCGATGCGCTGCCTCTCGCCTCCTGATATATCAGAGGGGAGCCTGTTTAAATACGACGCGCCCAACCCCACTGTTTCCAGGGCCTCCTCGGCCTTTCTTCTTCTTTCCCCGCGGGAAAAATTTTCATGGATAATAAAAACTTCTTCCAGGATATCCCCGATACGCACGCGCGGATCCAGCGACGTATAAGGGTCTTGAAATATCATCTGCAAGTGCCTGCGCATGCTTCTCATTTTTCTTCGTGGGAGTTTCAGCAGATCCTCCCCTTTGTAAAAAACATTGCCTTCTTCAGCGTGTATCAGCCTGATGATGGACCTTCCAAGAGTAGATTTGCCGCAGCCTGATTCCCCGACCAGGCCCACTACCTCGCCTTCATTAACGGAAAAACTAACACCGTCCACGGCAGTCACTTTATGCTTTGGAAAAACTTTTCTCAGGTTGTTAACTTTTACTAATTCCATCTAACGCTATCTCCTTTATCCTGATACAGCGGGAAACATGATCCTCTCCTGAAACGATCTCCATACCGGGTTCTCTTAGCGCGCAATCATCCACCCTGAACTTACAACGCGGATAAAATTTACATCCTTTGGGTAGTTCCGAAAATAACGGCGCCCTGCCTTCGATCGCGTTGAACTTCTGCTTTCTGCGCTCGAACGACGGCATTGAATCCATTAAACCAACAGTATAAGGGTGTCCGGGTTTTAAAGATATATTTTGCTTGAGCCCTTTTTCCACTATCTTGCCGGCATACATCACAAAGACCCTGTCCGATATCCTGAAGACCGTCCTCAGGTCATGCGATATGAATAAGACAGATAATTTCATTTCGTCCTTTAGCCGCGCTACAAGGTCCAATATCTGGTTCTGGACAGTAACATCAAGGGCTGTGGTCGGTTCGTCAAGTATCAATAGTCCGGGATTCGGCATTATCGCCATTGCTATCATCACGCGCTGCTGCATGCCTCCGGACAATTCGTGCGGATATATTTTTTTGTTTCCGATTATACCGGAAAGTCCCACGCTTTCAAGTGTCCCGGAAATGATCTCGTCGGCATTTCTTTTATCAGGCAAGGCCTCTTTTAACTGGTCATAAACAGTAAAAACCGGGTTCAGCGAACTGAACGGATCCTGGAATACATATGAAACCTTGCTCCTCCTGACATCTCTTAATCCGTCAGGGCCCAGAGTCAGGACATCCTTGTCTCCCAATAAAATATTTCCGGCGGTAATACTTCCCTTGCGCTCAGGTATAAGCCTTGTTATGGCAAGACCCACAGTACTCTTGCCGCAGCCCGATTCCCCGACAAGCCCGACGCACTCGCCCTTATTGATATCAAGGTCAAGCCCGCGCACCACCTCAATGCCCCGGCCCTCAATATTATAAGAAACTCTCAATCCGCGTATCTCCAAGGCCATTCTTTTTCTCCGCACTTAACAAAACTACAAAGCCCTGAGCCTGTCAAAAGACAATATCCTTCGAGCGAGCGCAGCGAGTCGAGAAGACAACTTCACAAAACTGCATTGCACTGTTGTGAAGTTAAGACTTTAACAGCTTTTCTCTTATGCCCTCACCCAGAAGATTATAGCCAAGCACTGTTATAAAAATCGCTGTGCCGGGGAACAGCATCATCCACCATGCCGCGCCCATCACTGATTTCCCCTCGCTTAAAATATTTCCCCAGCTGGGCATCGGAGGCTGGACGCCTATGCCGAGAAAACTCAAACTCGACTCTACCAGAATAGCCGCGGCAACACCCAGCGTAATACTGACAAGTACCGGCGCCATCGCGTTCGGTATCAAATGCCTGGTAATGATCCTGAAATCCCCTGCTCCTATCGCGTGCTCAGCGTATATAAAATCCCTTTCTTTTAGGCTTAATATTTCCGCCCTTATCAAACGCGCCACGCCCATCCAGCTGGTAGCCCCTATTATTATCATAATATTGACGATGCTGGGTTCCAAAAGCGCTATGACAGCGAGTATAAGAAAAAACGTCGGGAAACAAAGCATTATATCCACGAACCTCATGATCAAAACATCCGCAAACCCGCCGTAATAACCCGCGATAGCCCCCAGCGACACGCCGATAATAGCCGAGATACCCACTGCTATGAGCCCCACCAGCAAAGATACCCGCGCGCCGTATAGCATGCGGCTGAATAGATCTCTTCCGAGGCTGTCAGTCCCTAAAATATGTTCACGCGACGGAGCCGTAAGTATATTATCTATGTCTATCTTGCCCGGGTCATAGGGCGTGACCACAGGCGCCAATATCGCCGCTATGGCAAAGAAAATCACGATCCCTGCCCCGAAAACCATTAATTTATTCATAATTTAATTTTCCAGTTTTATCCTGGGGTCTACTGCCGCGTATGAAATGTCGGCGAGAAGATTTCCCAGCAGTGTAAGTCCCGCGCCGATAACCAGGACTCCCATGATAACAGGATAATCCCTCGACATAACCGACTCATAAAAAAGCCTGCCCATCCCCGGTATACTGAATATTGATTCAAAAATAACACTGCCTCCTATAAGGCCCGGAATAGATAATCCCAAAATAGTAACTACCGGCAAAAGCGCGTTCTTAAGGGCATGCTTATACACGATATCCCTCTCGCTAAGTCCCTTTGCCCGCGCTGTCCTTATGTAATCCTGCTTAAGCACATGCACCATGTTACTGCGCATGTAACGAGATATTCCCGCGAGCCCGCCGAACGCTGATACGAAAACAGGCAATGCCAGATGCCGTACGATATCTATTATTTTTTCCACGGAAGTAAACTTGTCAAAATCCAGGGATTTTATTCCCGAAACAGGTAAAAGCCCCCACCTCACTCCCACAATGTCCATAAGGATCAGGCTCAGCCAAAAAGTAGGGATCGCGAAACCCGCGAATACAAACACTGTCATGGACCTGTCGTAAAAACTTTTTTCTTTGACTGCCGAACTCACGCCTATCGGTATTCCTATGAGTAATATCAGGATGATCGAGGCAAGATTTATGCCCAGGGTTATGGGGATACGCTCGGCTATTTTCGCTATCACAGGCCTTGAGTCAGTAAAAGATATCCCGAAATCAAACCGCGAAAGGCGTTTTAACCAGTCAATGTATTGGATATGGAGCGGCTTATCCAGGCCATAGATATGGTTAAGCCTCTCCCGCGCCTCAAGCGAAACTTTTGGATTGAACTGCGCCTCAAGGTCAGTAGGCTTCCCAGGGGCAAGATGTATAACCGCGAAGGTAATTATGGATATCCCCAATAAAAGCGGGACCAAACCTATCAATCGACGTAAAATATACTTGATCATTTAAATTCCTCTTCTTCTCGACTTCGCTCGAAGAATATTAAGTATTGTTCGAGCGGAGGCACGAAGTGCCATAGTCGAGAACTTAACACAATGATACTAATTCAACAAGAACGCAAGCTCTCAGCGTGTATACTTCTGCCGCGCCTTTGGGACGTACCATTTTATAAAATTATACCCGATGCCCGCGGGGCTTACTTCAATGCCTTTAAAGCGCTCATGTATTACCGGTAAAGCATCCGGCACATATAGAAATAAATATGGCTGTTCCTCGTATAATATTTCATGTATCCTGTGATATATTTTCTTACGCTCTTCCCTGTCAAACGTGCGCCTTCCCTCGATAAGCAATCCATCCACCTCGGGATTAACATATCCTACGAAATTAAACTCTCCCTCTCTTGTCTTTGACGAATGCCATATATCATACATATCCGGGTCCATGGACAAATTCCATCCCAGGAGAATAGCGTCAAACCTTCTCTTGTCTATAAATTCACTTACAAAAGCGCTCCATTCTATTACCTTTATCTTAACGTTTATCCCGACCTCTTTCAACCTGCGTTGTATTATTTCCGCGGACATCCTGCGCTGTTCATTGCCCTGGTTAGTTATAAGCGTAAACGAAAACTCCGTACCGTCTTTTTCCAATACACCGTCACCGTTCTCGTCGCGCCATCCTGCCTCCGACAAAAGTTCTTTTGCCTTTTCAGGATCATACTCCGCCGGTTTTACTTCCTCATTGTAAGCCCATGATTCGGGTATAAAAGGCCCTGTCGCGACCCTGCCCATGCCCAGCAATACGCCCCGTATGATCTCATCTTTATCTATCGCGTAATTTATCGCCTGCCTGACTTTTAAATCCTTGAATTTCGGATCATTTAAATTATAGCCCATATATGTATATCCGAAACTCGGAAAATTAAACTTTTGGAAATTTTCCCTGAAAAACTTTGTATCCGTCTGCCTCTTGAACTGCAAAGGCGAAAGAGAAATATAATCAACGCCTTCCGCCCTCAATTCCAGGAACATAGTCGCCTGATCCGGTATTATCCTGTATACATAACGGTCTATACATGGCCTGCCCTCAAAATAATCATGGTTAGAAACCAGTTCTATCCTCTCTCCTGTCTTCCATAATTTAAATTTATACGGGCCCGTGCCCACGGGTTCTCTGGCGAAATCCGCAGTGTTCAGGTCTTTGCCCTCAAGCAAATGCCTGGGCATAATATTCATGCCCCAGCTGGCAAGCCCCGGGGAAAAAGGTTCTTTATATACAGCCCTAATAGTATAATCGTCCAAGGCCTCTAACGACTCGACCATTTTAAAATCACCGCTGTAAGGTGTCCTGACATCAGGGTCGATCAAACTTTTATAAGTAAA
>JAHIUV010000164.1 GCA_018817035.1 Candidatus Omnitrophota bacterium
CTAAGATAATCCGTTATGGCAGGCTTATTGACTTCTACAGATACGTCAGGATCCCGAAGGATTGCCTTGATCTCAGAGGCAAATATCAATGTCTGATTTTTATAAGTATAAAAAAGCGGTTTTTTCCCTACCCTGTCGCGTGCCAACAGCAGACGCTCTCTTTTTCTGTCCCACAGCGCAAATGCAAAAGGCCCCCTTAAGTCATTAAGGCAATCTACTCCTTTTTCTTCATATAAATGAATTATTACTTCTGTATCAGTATGCGATTTAAAAACATGCCCCTTTTTCTCTAAGCCCTCTCTAAGTTCAGGAAAATTATATATCTCCCCATTCATAACCAACCATACAGACCCATCTTCATTGCTCATAGGCTGATGCCCCGCAGGCGACAGATCAATAATAGATAGCCTCCTGTGCCCCAATCCAACGCTAATACCAATATTGTTCGAGCGAGGCCGCAAAGCGGCTGAGTCGAGAACCCAGACCCCCTCATCATCCGGCCCCCGATGCTCTAAAACCTCACACATCTTACGTATGAGGTTTTCATCTATAGTTTTATTCAAGCTGATTTTACCGCAGATTCCGCACATATTAATCTCTTCTTTCTGCAATCATAACAATACCCTTTCCCTTAGCATAAAATAATCCATATCTATGCCATAACTCCCTAAGACCTAAAGCAGAGAGGATAAAAAATAACGGCATGACCGGAATGCGATAGCGTATCATTGACGCAAAAATAGTATGGCAAATAACAAAATAACTAAAGAACGTTGTAATTAAAAGCGCTGGCATATTTTTTTTACTCACGGCTATGTAAATACCTAAAAGAAAAAAAGGAATCATTGCTCCATAGAAAATGATTTTATTTATCTTACACAATAAAAAAGGAATGCGTGATCCAAAAAGAACTACATTGTCTACCTTGCCCCTAAGCCTATCGGCAGGATAGTCTATCCGCCATATGTTCCAAAATGTCCTGGGAAGAGTTTTGAAAAATTGTATTGGGTTTTTTGAGATAAACTGAAATGCTGATCGTCCATAAGATTGATCCTGAAGATATTCAGCAAGAAGAGGCGGCGTAGAAGCTGGAATATTAATTTTCAGATTAGGCAATAAAGAGTCGCGGAATCCTGGATAATTTTCAGTAATAAAACCTGGGTCGCTATTATAGCTCATAAAATTTACATTATATGGATTATACGTCAAAAGAAGGTGGTAACCGCCAACCGTAGGCGTTAATAATAATCGTCCTGTAAGTCTATAATTCCTGATCGCTAAAGGCGCTAAAATAAAAATTAAGCCTAATATTAAGGCAAATGAACCCGTGATAAACATTTTCATTTTTCCTTGTCGATGAAATCTGGAAAACGCCCACAATAAATACAGTGGGATAATAGGTAAAATAATCGGCCTTACAAGAAAAGCCGCGCCCGCGGATAAACCTGTACAAAATCCCATAATAACAGATGGCTTTGCGAACCATCGAATAAGAGCATAGAAAAATAGGAGCATTAAAAACAGTAACAACATCTCAGATAATAATATAATTGAATTATACCAAAAAGGATAATAGAATACTCCTAAGATATAGGCAATCATAGCCGTCTTCCATGAGCCAACTTGCCGTCCGATAGCATAAATAAGCAGTGTCGAGAAAGCGCTTAGTATTGCTTGGATATATAAGACAGGCACTAAATGATAACCGATTATACGAAAAATAAAAGCTAGGAATAATGGATAGCCCATTGCCTTTCTTGCAGTTGGCTTTATTGGATAGGCAGGCTTAACATGGTCAGGATCTTTAAAAAAATCCTCTATAATAGGGATATAATCATCCGAGTAACCATCCCCTTGCGCCAGGCTCACTGCCGAAGCAACAAATGAACCCATATCGCCTTTAAGTCGATTGTAAGGATTATATCTATCATCTCTTACGGAAACCGCGACCACGGAAATGCGTATTAAAAGACCAATAAAAAATAAAAGTAAGACAATAACTCGTATTTTAAACTTATCTTTATTCATCTTGTCCATTTATTTGCTCAATTCATTTACGCGATAGGTAGTATTTTCCTATTGAAAAAATTCCATTTGCGCTAAAAATAAGTATTATAGGCTCAATCGCCCATCTATGCCTTCCTTCTACATAAAAAAGACTTTGGGCTAGCGAAATAGCTAATAACATGAGTAGCAAAAGACAAACACCTTGTAATACCCGTGGATCATGAATACAAAAAGCTTTATATAGGCCTATGCCCCCCAACATAATAATTATAGTGTAATAGATTTTATAGATGCTTAACCAGCTTTTAAGGTACAAAATGCCGCTTTGGGGCGAAAACCACCAGTAGTGGTAAAACTTTTTAACAAATAACTTTATGGCTTGGTCTGGATTTTTTTTGATAAAACCAAAGGCTTCTTTCATAAATACATCTCTCTGTACCAGTTCAGACTTTCCATATATTTTTTCAGCTAGATCTTTCGGCATAGTTTCCGTTACGGTCTTTCCGGAAACTAAATATGATGAGCCGGAGGCTTCGATATTATTTCCCCGCCATAATAATTCTCCTGTGGCGGTAGTAAAAATTATCTGCTTATGAATCGAGTAATTTCTGACGATCCAGGGGGCGATGATCAGAGCAGTTGAGATTAACAAAGCACAGCTAAAAATAAGCAATTTCTTTTTATTAACGTTTTGTGATAATGCCAGGTATGCTATTCCAAAAGGCAAAAATAACCCCACAGTAGACCTTGTAAGCATAGTTAAGCCAATTATAGCGCCTGACAAAAATGCTTTCCATAAAGATAACTTTGTGCAAGCTTTTAAAAATACCAGAACTACTAATAATATTAAAAACGAATCTAAGAGTAAAGGATGTATTTTCCATATCGTGTAAATCATTAACCCTGGATGAAAAGTCGTAAGAAACGCTGCTAATAAACCTACCTTCCTATTAAAAACATTTTTTCCTATTATGTAGATTGCTAATACTACAAGGCAGGATAAAATTATTTGAAATAACTGGACTGCTAAATAACTATGGTTAGTTAAGGCATAGATACCTGCGCATATAAAAGGATATAACGGCGGTACTGACGAATAATGAGTTGCGCCTAAACGCTCCATCTGGTAACCATGGCCTTCAAGTATATTATTAGCGATAGTTTCGTATTCCCATGTCTCAGGACTGCTTGAAGGCAAAATAAGAAGCATTGCTATTTTTATTATCAAACCTGAAATAATAATGCCTAGAAGGACTTTATTTCTCATTTTCTCAATCCATTAATGCTTCCCGATGTATATTAAACGCTTTTTAAGAAACAACCATAGCCGGAAACGATCTATTATTTCAGGACGCCATCTTCGCGTCAGAAAAAATAAATAATCAACAAATGCCTGCAGTTTGTTTCGTTTTTCGGATGTTATTTTCCCGGAAAATATATTTTGATAAGCCCTCTGGATGGGGATTTTGGTTTCGCTATTTTGATAATCACGCTTCTTGCGGCAAAAAAAAGCAATTTCTTCAATGCTTTTTGACGTTAACATAACCACATCGGATATCTTGTCTTTTTTGAACTTATAAATCTTGCTTTTAGCCTCATAATTAAATGGCGATATTTGCGTCAAGTAGCACGAAAAGTCGTCATAGCCATTGGCGTCAAAGAAATCATGATATAAAGTAGGCGAAATCTGGTAAAACCCGTGATTAATCGCGTTGGTCGCGGGATTAATCAGGATAATCTGCCCCCCGGGTTTGCAGCATTTATGAATATTGTCCAATGCCTGGGGCAGGTTAAAAACATGTTCAAGCGTTCCGACATCAAAAATAGTGTCAAAACGGTTGTAATATTTTTTATCACAGGGGCTGTTGAGATCCATAAGAATATCAGCGCCTTCGTGACCGGATATATCTGTAACATAAACATTGTCAGCGCCCAGCAGCTTAAAAACAGTCTGGCAATTAGTGTACATGCTATGCAACGAGTCCTTCCAAGCAGGAATCTTATTGGCAGTATCAAAATCTTCAGGAAGGCTTCGCATATTCAAACCTTTTCTCATAAATAAACGCGATACTTCATTCAGCGTAGAATATACAGCCTGCTGTCCAAGCACAAGCACGTCGCCGGTAATAGAATATCTTTTGCGACACTCTTCTGCCAATATAAATAAATGAGGCCTAAGTATTCCCATCTTTTCATTCTCCCTTTAAAAGTTTATTTAGAAAATTTTACTTTAAGAATAGCCATAATAGCGGGTATCATGTCTGTGGCTTTAATTGTTTTGCCTTCTTTGTGTGTACGAGGCTTATACCAAACAGGGACTTCTCCTATTTTATATCTTCGCTTGCAAAGATTACTTACAAGCTCAAATTCAAACGCCGGGTTATAGCTCTCAAAATCAATATCTTTCAGAATGCTTGTTTTTATCAGCTTTGTAGCTATTATATCCGTAAATTTTCTTTTATAAAGAAGATTTACAAGAAATGTGGCTATTATCGAACCTAGCCAATACGGCCTTTCTTTTATAAGCTTCCATCTTGAAACATTTTTTCTCTCCATTAACCTGGAGCCAAACACGGCGTCTAAATCTTCTTTTTCTAACTTATCTATCATTTTATAGACATCTGCCATTCTATATTCCAAGTCAGCGCAAGGGCTGTAATAATAATCTCCCTGAGCAAGCTTAATGCTTTCCTGAAGAGAATAACCGACTCCGAAATTTTTCTTATTAACAACTATTTTTATTGTTTTATCTTTTATGCTTTTGAGAATTTCCTGCGTGCCGTCATTCGAGCAATTATCTATCACTATTATCTCTTTAGCCACATTTAAAGACATCGCCTCTTCTATGGCTTTTAAAATAGTAGATTTTTCGTTATAGCAAATAATGATCATGCTAAGTTTCATAACCTGTCCTTGCAAAAATTGTTTATTGTTTTCTTTATATACGCGAGCATCTCCGATGTAAGCCCTGGATAGACTCCTATCCAGAAAAGATTATTCATTACAAGATCCGTATTCTTAAGACTCCCCGCTATTCTGCATTTCATATCCTTATAAGCAGGTTGTTTCGTGAGATTGCCCCCGAAAAGCATTCTCGTGGCGATCTTGTTATCTTCCAGATAGTTTACGATATCCGCTCTCTTGAACGAGGCCGTATCTTTTACTAAAACAGGAAGACCAAACCAACTCGAGTCAGAATACTTCTCTGCCTTTGGCAGTATAAAATAGTTCTCATATTTTTTAAAAACCGAATAAAGAAATTTAAAGTTTTTCTTCCTCGCTTCAATAAACCCTGGTAATTTCTCTAACTGCGCGCATCCTATAGCCGCCTGCATATCGGTAACTTTAAGATTATAGCCTATATGAGAATAAACGTATTTATGGTCATAACCATACGGCAAATCGTCAAATTTCTGCGTAAACCTTTTATGGCACGTATCATCACGGCCTGTCTCACACCAGCAGTCTCTTCCCCAGTCGCGAAAAGACATGATTATCCTTCGCAGTAACGGATCGTTTGTTAAAACAGCTCCACCCTCTCCCATGGTCAAATGATGCGGCGGATAAAAACTAGACGTGGAAATATCCCCGAAAGTTCCGGTATGTTGTCCTTTATATTCCGACCCGAGAGAATCACAGTTATCCTCTATCCACCAGAGGTTGTGCTTTTTGGCTATTTTGCCTATTTTATTTATATTTACGGGATTTCCCAGTGTATGGGCAGTAAAAATAGCTTTTGTTTTTTTGGTAATTGCCTTTTCTATGTTTTCTGCCTTTATATTATATGTCCCAAGTTCCACGTCTATAAAAACAGGCACTAGATTATTCTGAATAATAGGATTAAGCGTTGTAGGAAACCCACAGGCAGTGGTAATTACTTCATCTCCGGGTTTTAATCGTCTTTCTTTTAATAAGGGCGAAGTCAGGGCTGTTACTGCCAGGAGGTTCGCCGAAGAGCCTGAATTAACAAGAAGGCAATATTTTATATCTAAAAATTTGGAAAATTTCTTTTCAAATTCATCTGCATACCGACCCGCTGTCAGCCAAAAATCGAGAGAAGAATCTACAAGATTTATCATCTCTTTTTCATCATATACCCTTCCGGCATAACTTATACGTGTTTTGCCGGGAATAAAAGATTTATTGCCTGACTGAAACTTATAGAATTCTATTATTTTCTTATGAATTCCTTTCCTTAATTGCTTTTCATTTTTCATCTTATCTGCCCCGCAATACTTTAAGAATATCACTAGCCATCTTCATGGCGGATAACCCGCTTTTTTTTAATAAATAATTACGGTCTCCGAAAGATTTCGGATACGCATCCGGTAGGCCGAATATTTTAAATAACGCTTTATTTTTTGATTGTGCCAGCACTTCAGCTATTGCGCTCCCTAATCCACCTATAATGCTATGTTCTTCTACGCTGAATATCGCTTTTGTCTCTTTGCTGGCTTTGAGAATAATATTTTTATCTATAGGTTTTATGGTATGCATGTTGATTAACCTGGTCTTAATATTGTTATTTTTTAGCAGGTAGTCCGCGCATTCTTTAGCGTCATATAATATAGCGCCGCTGGCTATGATTGTAATATCGTCCCCATTTTTTATAAGACTGGCCTTCCCTACGGAAAATCTTTGTTTACTTTTACAATCCAAAATACCATGGCTTTTACCAAGCCTTATATATACAGGGCCTTTGCGTAACATTGCCGCCCTAAACGCATTTCTCGTATCTTCAGGGGTAGCAGGACAGATAACTGTCATATTAGGCAAAGACCTCATTATGCTTATATCTTCTATGGCATGATGTGTTGAACCGGCTATTCCATAATGCAGGCCTGCCCCCATACCTACTATTTTCACGTTAAGATCCTGCATACACAGATCGTTTCTTATCTGTTCAAAGCACCGCATGGTAGCAAATGGTATTATAGAATATACAAAAACTGTCTTTCCTGACAACGCCAATCCCGCGGCGACACCTATCATGTTTTGTTCTGCTACACCGACATCAAAAAATCTTTTAGGGAACTGCTTTTTAAAACCTTCAAATACGGAGAAACCGAGATCTCCGGTTAAAAGGAATAAATTCTTGTTATTTTTAGCCAGATCTATTATTGTATCAACAAAAGACTGCCTCATCTTCTACTCCAACTCCCTGAGCGCCATTTTTAACTGTTCATTGTCAGGAGAACGGTAATGCCATTCAAGCTTATTCTCCATGAAAGACACGCCTTTTCCCTTTATTGTATGCGCTATTACGACAGAAGGTTTACTATTATTGAACGGCACGTTTTTTAAAACCCTGCTCAATTCTTTGAAATTATGTCCGTTTACTTCCTTAACTGACCACCCAAAAGCTTCCCATTTATCTTTAAGGGGTTCTAAATCCAAGACCTCTTTAGTCCTGCCGAATGCCTGGATCTTATTGTAATCTATGATGGCTATCAGATTATTAAGCTTATGGTGGCCTGCGAACATCGCGGCTTCCCAGACAGATCCTTCATCGCACTCGCCGTCGCTGAGCAAAACGAATATTTTAGACCGTAAACCATCGTGCTTTTTAGCCAATGCCATCCCCGCGCCTATAGACAAACCATGGCCTAAAGAACCCGTGGATACCTCTATGCCTTTAACGCATCCTTTTGTACAATGTCCGGGTAATCCGGTTTTATTAATACAGTATCTTTTTAAATATTTCCCTGCCAATAACCCTTTTTTTGCCAATACCGCATACAATGCGCTTACAGCATGTCCTTTGCTTAGAATAAACGTATTACGGTTTTTACTACCTATAGTCGCTCGATCAATCTTTAATATGCAAAAATACAAAACTATTAAAATATCCAGAGATGATAACGCAGATCCCACATGCGATCCGTTAGATTTAGCATGCATCATTATAATCTGCTTACGAAGGCCTTTAGCTATTGCTTGATAATCCATAGAGTCAAATAATATGCGGCTCGGGCACTATAACGCCTATCTTGTTTTTATACCCGTATTTATTTTTTAAATTCCTGATTATTTCCTTTTGATACATAACTGCGGAGATCAATACTAAGTCTATCGAATTAAAATCTACATTTTTAGGAGAATGGACTATAAAACCGCTTCCAGGCGTATATTTATTCCACTTATTACTGTCAGAATCTATGACAAACGATATATTTTTTTTCTTTGCGCTGCAGAGAGACAGAAAAGCAATGCCTTTCCCTCCCGCGCCCCACACAGCTATTTTTTTATTTTTATGCGATGCGAAAAAAACCTCTGTGTTTTTCTTATAATTTTTATAATCTGAAGAAAATAATTTTAATTCTTCATTATGGTATTCGTTATTTTTAAAATACGCCGTCAAGTATTCACCCATAGCGGTATGAAATATTTTGACTATTTGAAAATTATTTACTGTAAGCAGATACTGCAACGTATATTCCGTATAATAAGCGACGTGATCCCTGAACACATCATAACATCTCCTATTTTTAAGCGCAGTCGTAAAGGAAGGGACTTCTATCAAACCGACTCCGTCAGGTTTCAGATATAATTTTACATCTTGTAAAACTCTATTAGGGTCTTTTAAATGCTCAAATACCTGCCTCGCCGCAAAAGCATCGTAAAAATTTCTTTTTAGCGGAATGCGTCCGTCAAAGTACCTATTTAAAACCTTTATTTTACTCTTCGCTAAATTATAAAAAGACTTCGACGGTTCTATGCCTGTTGTTTTTAAGCCATTATCGGACAAAAATAACGAAAACATCCCGTCGCCACAGCCTATTTCAAAACAATGTCCTCCTTTTAAATTAAAGTATTTAACAAAATGAGCGGCTAACCATTTTTGATATTCCTGCATTTGTCCGGAATAAGAAACTGCCATTTGATAATCATCATAGTAATCATTATCATCTATAAAATTATTTTTTCTTAATTGTGATAACTTACAGTTAACACAGATTTCGAGGAATAGCGGTGTACCTTCATTCCTTTTTGTTATTTTACTGTCTGATAATTTACCTATAGAAACAGGGGCCTTGCCTATCTTGACAACAGTCTTAAATTTATTCTTACCGCAAATGATACATCTCTTGGCCATTTAAGATACTACTCCTTCCATAAAACGCTCTTTATGCCATTTTATATCCTTAAGAAGCCCTTCCTGTAAGGTGCATACAGGTTTCCAGCCTAATATCCTTTTAGCTTTTTGTATATTCGCTTCCCAGCGTAATGGTTCATGCCTGGGATTAGGCACAGCTCCCCACTTTGGTTTTACCTTGCTGCCTGTTAATTTTATCACTTTATCCGCAACCTCACCTACGGTATGCTGTTTCCCTGAACCTATATTGAATATTTCAGCCTTAACCTTATCTTTATTATCAACAACTTTCTCGTAAGCCTTTAGCACGTCTTCTATGAAAATAAAATCTCTGGGAGAATCGGGCGATGATAATTTTGGATTTTTAGATTTAATACATGCTAAAATAAGAGAAGGGACTAATCTATCCTGTTCCTCGAAATAACCGTATGGAGAGAAAAGTCTCAGAGTCACCGCGGTTACATTCTTTTTTCTGGCAACTGCCTGGCAAAACAACGCAGCCGCCGCCTTAGAAGCGCTATATTCGCTCAAAGGCTCCAACGAATCGCTTTCTTTCATAGGTTTATTTTTAACCCCGTATTCCGAAGACGAACCGGTGTTTACAAAAATCTCAAACCCCTTTTTCAGGCACGCATTGAGCAGGTTTATAGTTCCGGTAAAATTCACTTCTATTATTTTTTTTGCATCATTCTGGTATGGATAGGCCCCATATACGGATGTATGAAAAATTATTTCCGGTTTAATCTTCCTGACCGCTTTTTCCAGGCCATTTTCGTCTAATAAATCGATCTGATGTTCCGAAACATTACCCAATAAACCCTTGATTCTCCATTTATTAGACGTTTTTCTCGTAAAGATAAATACATTGGCATTCTTTTTTAAAAAATATCCGGCCAGATTAGATCCTATGAATCCGGTTGCTCCTGTAATCAATATTCTCTTATTTCTCATACCATTCTATTGTTTTTCTCATGCCTTCATCTAAAGTATATTCCGGTTTCCATCCTAAAATTTTTCTAGCTTTTCCAGAGCATAGATATTGATGCTTTATTTCATATTGCGCTTGATTTAAAATTTTATAGCTGGGCTTTCTGCCTGTTAACTTATAAATACGCTCTACCACATCAATTACCGTAATAGGGTTTTCATCGCTGAAGTTAAATGCCTCGCCATACAATTTAAGCTTTTTCATCTTTTCGGCTAAAAGCATATATCCATTGACTGCATCCTCTACATATACATAATCCCGGGTAAACTTACCATCGCTTCTTATTTTAAATTGTCTGCCTTTTAGAGAGCAATTAATAGCGTCAGGAACGATCCTGGAAAAATTAAAATCCCCTGCCCCATAAAGATTGCCGCAACGCGTTACGCAAACAGGAACGCCATAAGTATTCCAGTAGGTATAACATAAGATGTCCGCGCAGCTTTTTGAAGCATCATAGGGATGACTGCCCTTCAAAGATGCATTTTCTTTATACGGAAGGACCTTGTGGATTCCATACGCTTTATCGCTTGAAGCGGACACTATCGCCTCTATAAACTTTTTATCTCTGCACGCCTCTAAAATATTCCAGGTTCCTTCTATATTAGATTTAAACGTTTTTATCGGATCTTTGTTTGATTTTCCCACTATTGCTTCTGCAGCTAAATGAAAAATTACCCGGGGCTTATGTTTATTAATAACGGATTTTACTAATCCAAAATCTGAAATGTCGCCTTTTATGCATTTTATTTTATTTCGCAATCCATTTAATACAGACTTTGGCCTATTTTTTACTATGTCTATTCCGACAATATCAGCTCCACAATTCAATAGCGTTCTAGTAAGATTAGACCCTAAAAAGCCTTCATAGCCGGTTACGAGGACTCTTTTATTTTTCCAATATCTATTTTTTTTAATCATCTCCAAACTTTCCAAATAGCTTTATTGGTATCCCACATATGATTCAATATACCATATTCCCTTGGCGTATCCACACATTGCCAGAAGCCATCATGCTTATACACACTTAATTCCTTATTTTTTACCATTTCAAACAGCACTTCACTCTCCAATATAAGATCATCTCCCGGTCTGAAGTATTTCTTAATTACACTCTTGTCAAAAAGCATGAATCCGCCATTTATCAACCCCATGCCAACATTAGGCTTCTCATCAAATTCTGTTACTAAATTGTCCACTATCTCCATTTCTCCGAATCTTCCGGATGGATGGACTCCGGTTATTGTTCCCAATAATCCCGAATCCTTATGCATATCTATCAA
>JAHIUV010000023.1 GCA_018817035.1 Candidatus Omnitrophota bacterium
CACCGCCAGGGGCGCCCATAGGTTTGATGACTCGCTTTTATCAAAGGCCATCGGCATAAGTCCGAATATGGTAGTAGAAGTAGTCATGGCGATAGGCCGCAGGCGGTCTTCGCCGGCCGCGACAAGGGATTTCATTAAATTGACTCTGTTTGTAGCGGCATTTTCCGTGGGAGAAAAGGTTTTTCTCTTTTTTAAGAAATTTATCCTGTCTACCAGCACAATAGCGTTATTTACGACTATCCCCGCAAGCATTATAGAGCCTATAATAACACCCCTGCTTATCGGTTTATGGGTTATCTTAAGCGCCAGTATTATACCTATGGCTGCCAGAGGGACAGAGATCATTATGATAAAAGGCTGCGTATACGATTCAAAAAGAGACGCTAACACGAGATATACGAGAAAGATAGTTATCCATAATACACCTGAGGGGAACGCCCACAGTTCCTTTTCGTTTTCCAGGTTCCTTTCGTAATTCCCGCCTATCCTGTAATAATAATCCTTTGGAAAATCCATATCCGACAGGTTAGCCCTGATCTTTTTTACAGCGTCGATCAGCGAGTGTTTCGTGACAAGAGCTGTTACATGGACTACGCGCATCTTGTTTTTTCTGACGATCTCGCTGGCGCCTATCTGCGGCATAAAACTCGCCATCTGCTCGAGCAATACAGGGTTATCATCTTCCGAGAACAACACCATCTTCCTGAGGTCATCCAGGCGCTCCCTGTCTTCCTTTCTCAGGCGGGAAACAGTCTCTACTTCTCTTGCTTCGGTATGATACAACGTAGCCCTCAGCCCTCTTATTTCGGAATGCAGCGTCTCGGCTATATCCTTAACACTTAAGCCATACATAGCGGCTCTTTCTTTATCTACTGTTATGCCCCATTCAGGCCTGCCGCTTATCCTGGACATCCTTATATCCTCAAAACCCTCTATGACCCCTAATCTTGTCGCTATTGAAACAGCCAGCTCTTTTAATACGGGATAATCATAACCATAGAGGTCCAACACTATCTCTTTTAAACCTTTCTCCTCTATCTCGGAAAAATATATAAAACCGCCTTTATATTTCTGTTCCACGCTCTTTGCCCGGTCACGTATTTCATCTATGATAACTTTTGTGGAACGTTTTCTCTGTGAAAGCGGGACTAATTTCACGTACACCTTGCTGGACCAGGGCTCTACGCGCGAAGTGAAAGTCTTTATCTCGGCTATATCAGCGAGGACTATTTCTATTTCCTTGACCATTTTATCGGTCACGTCCAATTTTGCCCCCGGCTCCAGTTCAACAAACATTGTAAATCTTCCTTCTTCCGTCCCTGCCATGAATTCCCTGTCAATACGAGACCCTATTAAAAGAGTAACAGCCAAAAGTCCGAATGCCGCCAGGACAAACGCGTATCTCATCCTGAGGCCGACATTCAACGCCTTCCTGTAATAAACAGCTATGTTCGAGAATATCTTATTTTTAAACATGGGTTTTCTCGGAGCCGAAGGACGCGGGATCTTTTTCATCTTGTCCGTAAGCATAGGGACAAGGGTCAACGCTACAAAAAGTGATGAAAGAAGCGAATACGTAACAGTAAGGGCAAGTCCGCTCCAAAGCATACGCGTAGCCTTATTAACGAATATAAATGGCAAGAAAACTATTATCGTTGTAATGGTAGAGGCGACTATAGCAAGACCTACTTCCGAGGTGCCGTCCACGGCAGCGGCTGTATACGCTTTTTTCCAGCCAGGTTCCGAAAACCTGATATTTTTCTTCTTTTTATCTATGTTATCAAGCACTACTATGGAATTATCCACGAGCATCCCAATACCCAGCGCCAACCCGCTCAAGGTCATTACATTTATGGAAATTTTACTAAAATACATCATTACGAATGTGGCCATGACAGATATGGGTATAGTGACTGCAATTATGGCTGTAGGCCCGGCGTCCCTCAAAAATAAAAACAATATTATTACCGCGAGGATAGCGCCATAAATAAGCGATACCTTGACGGCGTTTATAGCTTCTTTTATCGTATCAGCCTGGTTCAGGGTAGTCTTTATAAATATATTTTTATCCAGTTTCCTCTTTAAAAGCGCTAATTCTTCCTGCACATCACTAACGACTTCCATTGTGTTGGCCGTAGATTCCTTCTGGATATAGATAGAGACTACCGGCTCTATATCTGTCCTCGCGTAACTTACGGGCTCAAGAAAAGAATCTTTTACGCTCGCTATATCCTTTAGTTTTATGATCACGCCTTCCGGGGTAGCGCTGACCCCTATGCCTCTTATATCCGCGAGCGATTTAAACTCTCCCATTATCCTTATCAGATATTTATTTTTTCGACGCTCTATGTCACCGGCAAGTAAATTCAGGTTATTCGCGCCTAAGGCGTTTACCACCTGGCCCATAGGAATACCATACTGGTAAAGTTTGGCCTGGTCGACCTCAACCAGTATTTTTCTCTCCCTGCCTCCATAGATATCCACATTGGCGACGCCGTTCACACGAAGGATATATTCCTTCATTTCCTCGTCGACTGTCTTTCTGAGCATCTCGGGTGTATAACCTTCACCCATGACCGCCAGTAAGAGTATAGGCGTATCGGATTCTTTATACTGCGCCAGTATCGGTTTTTCTATCTCGCTGGGAAGCTTATCCCTTATCTTTGAAAATTTTTCCCTGACTTCCAGGGCCGCGAAATCCATATTGGTGCCTGGTTCAAACTCAAGCCATATCCTGGACTCACCCGCTTTTGACGTTGAATATATATTCTCTAAATAATTTACAGTACCTACGGCTTCTTCGATAGGCCTTGTAACCAATAGCTCGACTTCCTGCGGAGGCATGCCCCCTCTTACAGCGACTATTATACTTATATCTCCGTATACGACGTTTGGTTTTAATTCCACGGGCAGGCGCTGCAGGGACACAAACCCTACAAGTACTATTCCGACAAATAGCATAAATATGGTTATCGGCCTTTTAACTGAAAATCCGGAAAGGTTCATCGTCGCACTCCCGATATTGCAACCCGTAATTGATGATAGCGTTCAATGCCGAGATTGTTAGTTAAATTTCTTTGCAATGTCGGCAGACTTACTGTCCATACAATGCGGGCATCAATCAACGCTGCTCTTTAATTCATACCACCTGCCGGGGCCAAGAGGACCGCTGGCTGTTAAAAACCCCTCATCCAACATTTGTTTCAAATCCCTGGCTGCCGTAGGTATGGATATACTAAAGGCCTGCGCGTATTCTTTGCGCGTG
>JAHIUV010000165.1 GCA_018817035.1 Candidatus Omnitrophota bacterium
AAAAAAGTCAAGGTGGATATGAGGAAATTTTGCAATGGGCGAGTTATCGGGGGAGATATATTAATATTGTTCGAGCGAGCCGACAAATATTCTTCTCGACTGCGCTCGAAGGATATTTATCAGCGAGTCGAGAACCGTAAGGAACGATTTTGTGTTTCCACTGATAACTCACCGGTTACTATCTGTTCGAGGCTTAACCTCAAACAAAGTCATCTCTGCCTTGGAAGCAACAGGATATCCAGGAGTAACAGTGAAAACAATATCTTCCTCCAAAAATGCTTACCTTCTTCGCGCTCCAGGACAATAGCCTTTATATCGTGAAAAAGATCAAGGGCTTTGCGTGAATGTTCGCCTGATATCTCGTGAGCGGAAAAACGCGCCTCCAGGACATTCTCTGTCATGACGCGCATTGGCTCCGGAGCCGAAGGCATCAAAGTCTTTACCTCTTCGAAGAACTCTCTTGGCGCTATAAAATCAAGCTTCGACATTCCGTAAGGCCTAAAGCCCCTGCAAAGGCCGGCATATAACTCTTTTATGAATTCCCTGGGATCTTTCGCGGCTAACTCACTGAGTCTTTTACTTTCCATTAGCATCCTGATAAAAAAGGCGGCCGCGGCCAGGACCAAAAGCCAGAGCAAGGTGACCACCCCATAATAACCCCAACCTTTCTTCTTTATGGGGACTAATGGTTTTTTTATGTCTATCCTCATGTCATTGCTAAAAGTACCCGTATAAGAAGCCGACACCTTTACATAGCCTTCTTCTTTCGGCGTCATTTTTCCATTATTGTCTATAGCGACATCCGCGGTGCCGATAGTTTTCCAATCTACCAGGCGCGTCGCGGGAAGGACAGAACCGTCATTCATGGTTATTTCCGCCGTAAGCTCACATTGCTCATCGAGGGGGATTTCTTTTTTGTCAGACGTTACTTTCAGGGATTTTATCTTGAAAATATCTATATCCTGATCGAATTCTTTCGCGCGGAACCTCTCCATTGTTTCTTCTTTTTCTTCTGCGCCGCCGTCTCCCAGGGACTCTGCTTTTCTCCCGGGATCGGTTTCCCTTTTTGGTATTTCGGCGTCAACAAGTTGATCCTTCTCACTGTATTCATTATGTTTTATAGTCTTGGGAGTATGAAGCAACAGTTTTAATATGGGTATTTGTTCGGGGATACCCAAAAGAGTGGACGGTATCTGCCTCAAGGAAAGATTTTCGAACCTCGGGACAAAAGGGTATATTATAGACGCTATTATTAAAACAAAAGAAAACATCAACGCGCCTACCTTTATCTGCTGCCAAAGGCTCATTATTTTTTCCCGGTCACCGATTATCAAAGAGCCTTTTCTTTTTTTCTCACACACCAGGTTTAAGCGCATCGCGAAAATGAACATAAATAAGAATACCGCTATAAGTATTACATAGAATGACTCCGCTGCCAGAGCGAGCGCGAGCGAAGAGACAAAAAGACACACGGATATGAACTGCAATACCGCGTAACTCTTCCCTGACTTCAGGCCAAAACTTTGAAAAAGAGTAAGCCACGCGAGCGCGGTTGAAAATATCTTCAGGAGATTATCAAAGGTTATATCAGTGTCATATAACCTGCCAAGTATAATAATCATCACCGCGAGAGACAACATCCCCGTGAATGTATCCATATGCTGCGGCCGTGAATCTTTTATGTACCAGCTGACCAGGAATCCGGCAACAGTCCCCGGTATAAGTATGAGAGCGACGAAAGGGTTCAGGATGGGATGGATACTAAAAAGTCCTATCAGAACCAGGGCCAGATTTGAAAAATGATAATATAACGCTTCTTTGTCCATAACGAATTTTACCTGAGTTACTTACAAAAATATTGGTTCTCGACTCCGGCACTTCGTGCCTTCGCTCGAACGATATTTTTTGAGGAAAGCCCTGAGATTGTCCCGAAGTATCAGGACATAATCGAAGGACAATATTCTTCGAGCGAACGCAGTGAGTCGAGAAGATAACTTCATGCTATTTCAAACTTTTTCTCCAGGTCATCCCCTTTTGAAATACGGTATACGCGCGCCTCAAGGCCGGCCAGAGCCTCGTCGAATTCCTTTGCCTGATCCGCGTCAAAAGTTTCAGATTCTCCCACCGGCCCAAAAGTAGCTGTGGCAAGCACTATGACTATAAGTTTTATGCCTTTTATTTTAAATTCAACGAGCGCGGATAAACTCTCCATGTCATTATCCAGCATGATCGCTATTAAAGTAGAATTATGCGGTGTAATAAAACTCGTTTCCTCAAGGCCCTGGCTTAGGGAAAAATCTCCGTCAGCCCTGACCTTTGCCAGGTATTCCAGTATCTTATACATATGGGATTCACCTTTGCCAAAATGAAGCGCCGTGCTCTCTTTTCCGTAGCCTACCATTTGGACAAACACGCCCTCGTTTAAAAGATGCCTGGCAATGGATCCGGCTATCTTTACGGAATATTCCAGCGTAGTCTCTCTTCCGGTCCCTATATCATGGCCTTTTTTCAGGTCAAAAATTATAGTCGCTTCCTGCACGGCATTGCGCTCGAATTGCCGCACGATCAGTTTATTATGCTTGGCGGTGGAAGGCCAGTGTATGCGGCTCATGGAGTCCCCCCGCTGATATTCCCTTATGCCGAAAAACTCGTGGCTGTCTCCACTGATCTTTGAGGTCTCGACTCCCATCCACGAGACAGAACCTTTAGCGAGAGGCGGAAACGCGAATATCCTGAATAAATGAGGATATATCAATACCTCGGAAAAAACATTAAGTACTTTTTTTATCTTGAAGAACCCGAGCGCGTCCTGCGATATTATCCTGACAGGGCCCAGTTTCCACAGCCCTCTCTTATAACAATCCGCCACATAGTTTATTTTTTTTTCTTCCTTACCGTTAAGGTCCAGCATAAAAAGGGATACATCCTGTTTGCCCGGAGGCGCCGCCGGAAAATTATCAAGGATCTCAAAAAAATAAGCGCCCACGGAACGCCTGTTCTCGATACTCAGGTTTACATTGAGCACGTCTCCCTCGAACGCGGTATCGTTAGAATCTCTTTTGATAAAAAGACTGGGGACGGTGAACTGCAGGTGCGCGAAAGAAAGGACGAACATTACGAACGCCAGGACAAAAAATACATAGACCATCGTAATGTCAGTATTCCACGCGATGGCAAGTAAAAGAATTACTGTTATAAGTAAAAATGAGCCTTTTGATGTAAACATGGTTTGGCTAAGAATTAACTAAACCGGCACCTGGACCTTCTTCAATATATGGCTTACTATGTCTTTCGACGTCAGCCCGCGCACTATTGAACGAGGTTGAAGGATGATCCTGTGTTTCAGGACCGGCAGAGCGAGTTTTTTTACGTCTTCAGGTATGACATAATCCCTCTTATCAAGGAAAGCCATTGACCTCGCGGTACGCATAAGGGCAAGGGACGCTCGAGGACTTGCGCCGAGTTTTATATCTCCGGGAAGGTTCCTTGTGGTGGAAATTATATTTACTATGTATTCCGTTATTTTCGGCTCTATATGGATCTCGGCTATGACTTTCTGCAATTCAATGATTTCCTGAATAGTCACTACACTTTTAAGGTCGTCCAGCGGGGACTCTTTAAGATTCCTGGTCAGGACTTTTACCTCTTCCTCATTAGACGGATATCCTACTCCAAGCTGTATAAGGAATCTGTCCACTTGAGATTCAGGCAACGGATATGTGCCATGAAAATCTATCGGGTTCTGAGTCGCTATGACAAAAAACGGGCGGGGCAGTTTTCTTAAGACGCCGTCTATGGTAATATTAAATTCCTGCATGGCCTCCAATAGCGCTGACTGTGTCCTCGGCGTGGTACGGTTTATTTCGTCGGCAAGCAGTATATTCGCGAACACAGGCCCTTCTTTAAACTCGAACTCCCCTGTTTTTTGATTGTACATGGAAACTCCTGTCACGTCCGAAGGTAAAAGGTCAGGGGTAAACTGGATCCTCTTAAAATTCGCGTCTATAGACATTGCCAGAGAACGCGCGAGCGTTGTTTTACCAAGCCCCGGCACGTCTTCCAAAAGAACATGGCCGTTACTCAAAATACCGATGACCACAAGCTCGATGACTTCACGTTTGCCGACAATAACCTCTGAAATATTGTTTATCAATTTTTCCGGAATTTCACGAAGATCCGCCATACAACCCTCCTTATATTTTTCTTAAATATAGCACATATAACTATAGTTGTCAAAAAAATAGCAACCTGACCATATGCAAATATTCTTCGGGTAGAGATCTTCGACTACATTCAGAGAGTTCTCGACTCGTTTCACTCGCTCGAACAATATTGAGACACGCTATCCGTTAACTCACCGATTACAAAAAAATAACCCGCGGCTGATCACTCAACCGCGGGTTATCCGCTAACTGTTAACAGTCAACTGTGAACTGTTAACTAAATTAATACATGCCGCCCATACCACCCGGCATTCCTCCTCCCGGAGGCATACCTGGGCCCGGCTTATCTTCTTCAGGAATATCTGAGATAAGGCACTCAGTCATCAAGAGAAGCCCTGCAACGCTGGCAGCGTTTTCCAAAGCTGTCCTTGATACCTTAGTAGGATCTATAACGCCTATCTTCAGCATGTCCTCATACTTTTCATTCTGGGCGTCAAAACCCTCATTATCATTCTTCTTAAGCCTGACTTCGTTTATTACTACAGACTCCTCGAGCCCCGCGTTTTTAACGATCTGCCTGATAGGTTCCTCGAGGGCGCGTTTTATGATGTCTACGCCTATCTTTTCGTCACCTTTAAGCTTCAGGTCATCGAGTTTTGATATACATCGCAGGAACGCGACTCCGCCTCCCGGGACAATACCTTCTGCTACGGCAGCCCTGGTCGCGTGCAAAGCATCCTCAACGCGGGCTTTCTTTTCTTTCATCTCTGTCTCTGTCGCCGCTCCTACGTTTATTACAGCTACTCCGCCCGCGAGCTTCGCCAGTCTTTCCTGCAGTTTTTCCCTGTCATAGTCAGAGTCAGTATCTTCTATCTGCCTCTTTAGCTGGGATATCCTGCCCTTTATATCGCTGTCTTTACCGCCGCCTTCTACGATAGTCGTCTCTTCTTTTCCGATAGTAACTCTCTTTGCCCGGCCAAGATCATCCAGTGTGATATTCTCCAGCTTTATACCAAGGTCTTCCGTAATAGCTTTTCCTCCGGTAAGAACAGCTATGTCTTCCAACATAGCTTTACGCCTGTCGCCATAACCAGGCGCCTTTACCGCGCAGCAATTAAGGGTGCCCCTTAGTTTATTCACTACCAATGTCGCCAATGCCTCGCCTTCGACATCTTCCGCCATTATCACGAGAGGTTTGCCCGCTCTCGCGATCTTCTCAAGAAGCGGCAGCATATCTTTCATTATTGATATTTTCTTCTCGTGGATCAAGATAAAAGGATCTTCTATGGTAGATTCCATCCTTTCAGCGTCTGTCACAAAATAAGGAGAAAGATATCCCTGATCAAACTGCATGCCTTCCACTACTTTAAGTTCTGTCTTCATTGATTTAGCTTCTTCGACAGTAATAACGCCGTCTTTTCCGACTTTATCCATCGCGTCAGCTATCAAGTCACCGATAGCGGGATCA
>JAHIUV010000166.1 GCA_018817035.1 Candidatus Omnitrophota bacterium
GAAAAAAATAAGAAAATAGAATCAGAACAGGTCAGCCTTGTCTTGGGCAGGAACTTTGTGTTGTCCTTTCAGGAAACAGAAGGGGATGTGTTTGACCCTATAAGGAACAGGATAAAAAACGCCAAGAGCAGGATAAGAAGTATGGGCGCGGATTATCTTGCCTACAGCCTGCTGGACGCTGTAATAGATAATTATTTCGCTATAATAGAAAAGCTTGGCGAGAGGATAGAAGACATGGAAGAGGACCTTATGAATAATCCTACGCCCAAGACCTTACGGATCATACATACCCTGAAGCGCGATATGATATTTTTAAGGAAATCAGTATGGCCTTTACGAGAAGTCGTGAATAATATGGAGAGGGGCGATACGGAATTAATAAAAGATCCTACCAGGATATTTTTAAGGGATGTGTATGACCATACTATCCAGGTAATAGACAGCGTGGAAACATTTAGGGATACTGTCTCAGGCATGCTGGACATATATTTGTCAAGCATTAGCAACAAGATGAATGAAGTGATGAAAGTCCTCACTATAATAGCTACTATTTTTATACCAACGACTTTTATAGCGGGCATATATGGGATGAATTTTCATAATATGCCTGAACTTAGCTGGAAGTATGGTTATCCGGCTGTATGGGCTGTTATTATACTGGTGATATTGGGTATGCTGGCGTATTTTAGACGCAGGAAGTGGCTCTGATATTATAATACCTAAAAAATGATACAGCGCGTTAGGACGAAAATAATAGCTACTCTTGGGCCGGCGAGCGGCTCGGAGACTGTGCTGCGTAAGATGTTTCTCGGAGGCTTGGATATAGTGCGTTTGAATTTTTCTCACGGCGAAGTTGCCGAACATGAGAAAATGATAGGCATTGTCAGGGTCCTCAACAGGAAAATGAGGCGCGCGATAAAGATAATGCAGGATCTGGAAGGTTATCGCTTAAGAGTGGGAAAGTTAGCCAAACCGGTTGCCTTGAAAAAAGGTGGGACGTATTATATTGTCCGTAATAATATTGTCGGGAAAGGGCAGGATATCCCTTTTGATTTTCAAGGGCCTTTGAACAGGATCAAAAGAGGTATGCTTATCTATGTGGATGACGGCAAGATAGCCCTTGAGGTTAAGCGCGTGGAGCGGCAAAGGCTTAAAGTAAAGGCAATGCTTTCCGGGGAGCTAAAAGAACGCAAAGGTATAAATATCCCGGGACTTAAAATGAAACTTGGCGCTTTGACGGAAAAGGATAAAAAGGACCTAGAGGTGGGAATAAAATACAGGCTGGATTATATCGCGCAGTCATTCGTAAGTAATGCCGACGATATACGGCTTCTCAGGAGTATAATAAAGCCCAGGCACGCGGAATGCGGTATCTTTGCCAAGGTGGAAAACAGGGAAGCGCTTTTAAATATAGATGATATAATAAATGAAGCCGACGGGATCGTCATTGCCAGGGGAGACTTGGGCGTATGCATACCCTTATATAAAGTGCCGATAGCCCAGAAAGAAATTATCAAAAAATGCCGCAAGAAAAATAAACCTGTCGTGGTGGCTACGCAGATGCTGGATAGTATGACCGAGGAGCGTATTCCCACCAGGGCCGAGGTCAGCGACGTGGCAAACGCTATATTAGACGGCGCGACGCACCTTTTTCTCTCAGGTGAGACAGCCGTAGGTAAATATCCCAACGAGACAGTCGACATGATGAATAAAATAATCAAGTATACTGAGGCGTATCAAAGAAGAGTCAGCGGGAAAATGTAAGAAAATTTCTAACCTGCCATTTCTAACCAGGTTAGAAATGACATAACCAGGTTAGAAATGACAGGTTAAGAATGTAAAATCCGGAGGGCTTATGAATTTATTACTTTTTATAGTGATGATCCTCATATCTTTTACGGCTATAAGGATAGGCGCTATAGCGTTTGAATTGACCGGACTTGAATGGTCGCTTGCTAAGTTCCAGGCGCTTTCGTGCTTTACCGGTACGGGCTTTACCACCAAAGAGGCCGAGCTTATCACCAGTAATCCGCAGAGAAGGAAGATAGCGTCTTTTCTGATGGTATTGGGCAACGCAGGGCTGGTTACGCTGATAGCGACATTTGCTAATTCATTAAGGCCGGCAATGGATATGCCGGGAATGATTATCCCTTTTCTTGGGGTTACCCTTTCACCTCATTCAGTGGCGTGGATTAATCTGGCTGTCATAGTGGTGTTTTTATATGTTATCTATAGGATTTTTATGTATACTAAGATCACCAGAAAATTAACCGATATAATAAGGTCGCGTATAATAAAAAAAGATATTGTCAGGCGCGTTACTTTCGAGGAATTATTGGTAGCGACCGGCGGTTACGGTGTTTCCCAGATAGATATATGCGAGAATAGCCCTATACTAAATAAGACCATTCTTGAGTCTGAATTGAAGAAAGAGGATATTATTATCCTGGCTATTGAGCGTAACGGAGAGACCATGCCGAATCCTCCGGCGGAAACAAAGATATTTTTCGGGGACAAGATCATTTGTTTCGGTAAATTAGGCAGTATGCGCAGGAAGATATGCGTTACATAGGATATTTCTTAAATGGATAACAGGCCGATAGGTATATTTGATTCAGGGGTCGGGGGCCTTACCGTGGTCAAGGAAGTGATGAAGGTTTTACCCCGCGAGAGTATCGTCTATCTGGGCGATACTGCCAGGGTGCCTTACGGTACGAAATCAGACCAGGCGATAAAGCGTTTTTCCCTGGAAAACGCGGAGTTCCTGAAAAAGTTCAATGTTAAAATCATCATAGTAGCCTGTAATACCGCCTCGAGTATCGCGTTGCCCGCGTTAAGAAAAAAAATAACCGTGCCTGTGGTAGGTGTCATCAGGCCAGGAGCGGGAAAGGCGATAGAGGCGACCAGGAATAACAGGATAGGAGTCATAGGTACTCCTATGACGATAAAAAGCAAGGCTTATGAAAAAGAGATAAAGCGTTTATCTGGAGATAAAAAAGTATTTTCATCGCCGTGTTCTTTATTTGTCCAGCTTGCCGAAGAAGGATGGCTGGACGGCAGGATAACTCTGGATATAGCGCGTAAATACCTGAAGCCTTTGACGGGGAAAAAGATAGATACGCTTGTTTTAGGCTGTACGCATTATCCACTTTTGAAAAATGTCATTTCTAAAGCAGTGGGGAGAGGTGTCAGGATAGTTGATTCAGCGGGGGCAGTGGCTGAAGAGGTGAAAGGTATATTGGGAAGGACAGGTAAACTGGCGATTAACCGTAAAAAACCCAGTTATAAATTTTTTGCTACAGACGCGGTCGAACAGTTTGCCGGGATAGGCGCAAGGTTTTTAGGGAAGAAGATAAACAACCTCAGGAGAGCGGACTATGTATGAAATATTGGTAAAGTCTGATTTTAGCGGAGCGCATAATCTGAGAGGCTATAAAGGTAAGTGTGAAGGTTTGCACGGGCATAACTGGAAGATCGAGGCCAGGTTCGAGAAAGAAGACCTTGACGATATAGGCATTACAGTTGATTTTAAGATATTAAAGTCTAAATTAAAGGCTACGCTAAAAAACATGGACCACGCGTACCTGAATAAATTAAAGGCATTTAAGAAAAAAAACCCGTCCGCGGAAAATATCGCGAAATATATTTACGACGGCCTCAGGACCGCGATAAAAGGAAAAAAGCTTTCCTTAAAGTCAGTAACTGTCTGGGAGTCTGATAACTCCTGCGCGACTTATTATGAGTGAGATTGATTTGCTTCTCGACTCACTGCGTTTGCTCGAAGAATATGGTTTCTGGGAGTCTGATAACTCCTGCGCGACTTATTA
>JAHIUV010000167.1 GCA_018817035.1 Candidatus Omnitrophota bacterium
AAGCGTGCCTTTAAGCGGGGCGATGACTGCCATAGATTAAAACTCCTATTGTTCCGCCGATACCGTCAGCAACCATATCTAAAAAACTAAACTGGCGTTCCGAGATAAATCTCTGATGAAATTCATCCGAAATGCCATACGAGATCGAGACCAGAACGGCAAGTGTTTTAAAGTTCGCGAAGAATGCGTTCCTGGATGAATTCCTGAACGCACGAGCCGCCAACAGCCCAAAGACCATAAATTCTAAAATATGCAGGGCCTTGTCAAAAAAAGGTATATCTATATCCGGTAAAGGTTTCGGTATCCCGGAGAAATAGAATATTATGCCGGCGTATACATATAAAGGAGCCCAATACCTGAAAAAACTCTTCAACCTATATGCCCCCTGCTTGTTCAAGGCTAAGCCTCGAACATTCCTGTTCTCGACTCGGCCTTCGGCCTCGCTCGAACAATATTAGGCCTCAGGCTTTGAACAAAGTCATAAGCTTATCCGCCGGAGACAAACACATATTCTTCGAGCGAAGTCGAGAAGATAACCTCACTCATTTATTTCACGGTATCGCAGGATCCTTTCTTGTCGCATGACCGGCATGGAGACGAGGGCACGGGCTTATCCGCTTTTTCTTTCTTTTTATAACCTTCGCTCCTGTAGTCAGTGGCGTAAAATCCTGACCCTTTAAAAATAAGGCCGGCGCCTGTGCCTATCAAACGTTTTACTTTGCCTTTACAGGACTTATCCGAACATACGGTTAAAAGTTTATCGTTCATCTTTTGGAACACATCAAATGTCTTCCCGCATTTATGGCATTCATATTCGTATGTCGGCATACTTCTCCTTTTTATTTCCCGAATAATTCTTTTACTTTATCCATGAATGACTTGGATAGCGGATTCACTTTATCATTACATGAGTCAGCGAATCCTCTCAATATGCGTTTCTGTTCGGCATTAAGGCGCGTGGGCGTTTCTACTACTACCCTTGCCATCTGGTCACCCTGTCCGGAACCACGCAGCCTCTTTATGCCTCTCCCCGCAAGCCTGAATATCTTGCCGGTTTGCGTGCCTTCGGGTATCTTCATTACCACATTGCCGTTCAGGGTAGGGATCTCCATCTCTCCCCCAAGCGCGGCAACAGGAAAGCTGATAGGCACGTCGCACATTATATCATAACCATGCCTATCAAATATAGCATGATTTTTAACATGTATATAAATATAAAGATCTCCTCCCGGCCCGCCTTTTAAGCCGGCTTCTCCCTCTCCCTGGATACGGAGGCGGGAACCTGTGTCCACTCCCGCGGGGATCGATACTTCGAGTTTTTTAGTGACCATGTTCCTGCCCTTGCCTGAACATTTTACGCATGGGTTTTTAATAATAGAGCCTTCACCCCTGCATATAGGGCATGTCTGGGCAACGCTGAAAAAACCTGTCGACTGTATTACCTGGCCTTTGCCGCCGCAATGGGCGCATTTTGTCTTTTTTGTCCCTGGCCTGGCGCCTTCGCCTTTGCAAGTATCACAGGTTTCCTGTCGGGGAATATTTATGGCCTTCTTGGTCCCGAAGACCGCTTCTTTAAACTCTATTTCGATCTCATATTCCAGGTCCCTGCCACGACGCGCGCCGCTTCTCCTCCTCGAGGAAAACCCTCCGCCGAATATCCCAAGATTTTCGAAGATATCGCCGAATATTCCGCCGTCACCGCCCATACCCTCGAATATACTGCTGAAATCAGCGCTCCTGAAAATATCCTCATTAGTATAGCGCGAATCTATTCCGGCATGCCCAAACTGGTCATATTGGCTTCTCTTCTGCGGATCAGACAGGACAGCGTAAGCCTCGGATATCTCCTTGAATGTCTCTTCCGCCTCTTTTTTCTTATCAGAAGAGACGCGATCAGGGTGATGCTTAAGCGCGAGGCTGCGATAAGCCTTTTTTATATCGTCGACACCAGCGCCTTTCTGGGTCCCAAGTATCTCGTAATAATCACGTTTAGTGGTCATATTTACTTTTCTTTAAACTCCGCGTCGACTACATCGTCTCCGCCGGAGTTTTTTTCGCCGGAGGCAGAACCGCCTTCGGCGGGTTTCTCTTCTTGTTCCTGTTGACCCGGCTTGGCCTGCTGCTCAGTCTTTGCCTGCGCGGCCTTATACACTTCTTCAGCCAATTTATGCGCTACTTTGGACAATTCTTCCATTTCTTTTTTGATTCTTTCTGTGTCTGTGCCCTTTATAGCTTCTTTTAAGTCGTTTAGCTTTTGCTCGATCTTCAGCTTATCATCCTGGGTAACTTTGTCCCCAAAATCCTTAAGGGACTTTTCAACTGAATACGCGAGAGTATCAGCCTGATTTTTTACTTCCACTTCTTCTTTTTTCCTTTTATCTTCATCAGAGAACTTTTCCGCTTCCTTTACCATCTTATCTATTTCTTCTTTTGATAGTTTTTTAGGAGCGGTTATCCTCATGCTCTGTTCTTTGCCTGTGCCAAGGTCCTTTGCCCCGACATGCACAATACCGTCCCTGTCGATGTCAAATGAAACCTCTACCTGCGGGATGCCTCGAGGCGCGGGAGGAATGCCTATCAGGTCAAACCTTCCCAATTCCGTGTTATCATTCGCCATCTGGCGCTCGCCTTGCAATACCCTTACAGTAACCGCTGTCTGGTTATCCGCGGCAGTGGAAAAAACCTGGCTCTTTTTCGTGGGTATGGTGCTATTACGCTCTATAAGTTTTGTACATACGCCTCCGAGAGTCTCTATGCCGAGTGAAAGCGGCGTTACATCCAGAAGCAAGACTTCCTTCGCGTCACCTTTTATAATAGCTGCCTGCGTCGCCGCTCCCAGCGCCACGCACTCCATGGGATCTATGCCGCGTTCTATCTTTTTACTGACATGCTCTTCCAGGAATTTCTGAACAATAGGCATCCTGGTAGGGCCGCCGACCATAATGATCTTATCTATGTCCTTAGAGGATAGCCCTGAATCTTTCATTGCCTGGTCTATGGGGCCATTACATTTATCCACTATCGGCGCGACTAATTCCTCTATCTTTGCCCTGTTTATCGACATGGTAAGATGCTTAGGCCCGCTCGCGTCCGCGGTAATAAAGGGAAGGTTTATATCGGTCGTAATCGTGCTGGAAAGCTCTACCTTTGCCTTTTCAGCCGCTTCCCTAAGGCGCTGCATCGCCATATTATCATTCTTAAGGTCTATACCTGTTTCTTTTTTGAACTGGTTAGCGATATAGCTTATCAGGACGTTGTCCATGTCTGTCCCGCCAAGATGAGTATCGCCGCTGGTCGCCTTTACTTCAAAGCCGCTGGCATTATGCTCTTTATCAAACCACATGTCCATAATGGTAACATCGAGCGTACCTCCGCCGAAATCAAATACCATTATTTTTAATTCTTTGCCGACCTTGTCCAATCCATACGCGAGACAGGCAGCTGTCGGCTCATTGATGATCCTAAGCACTTTCAGTCCCGCTATCTCACCCGCGTCCTTTGTCGCCTGGCGCTGGTTATCGTCAAAATACGCCGGACAAGTAATGACGACCTCTTCTACCTTGTCACCAAGATATGCTTCGGCGTCCTGCTTTATCTTCTGCAAGATAAACGCCGATATCTGCTGCGGCGTATATTGTTTACCATAAATATCGAATTTATGATCAGTTCCTATTTTTCTCTTTGCCGCGTAGATGGTTCCCTCCGGATTTATCGCGGCCTGGCGCCTTGCCGGCTCCCCTACGAGCTTTTGCCCGTCCTTAGTGAACGCCACAAAAGATGGGAATGCCTTTCCGCTGGATACTCCGGCGCCTTCAGCACTCGGTATAATAACCGGGCGGCCGCCTTCCATTACAGACGCGGCTGAATTAGATGTACCAAGATCGATTCCTATGACTTTAGCCATTTTAAACCTCCTTTTTTATTCTTCTCGACTCTGTCCGCCTCTGGAGGACTTCGCTTGAAGCCCCTCGACACTGCTCGGGGCCCAATATTGTTCGAGCGAGGCCTGGTGAAATCAGGCCGAGTCGAGAACTACTCTTCTCCCTTTGGTTTCTTTGCCACTTTTACCTTTGACGGCCTGACAATACGGTCGTTTAATTTATATCCTTTTTGGAATTCCTCGATCACATGGTCCTCAGGGAATTCGTCTGTTTCCTCCTGCATCATGGCCTCGTGCTCATGCGGGTCAAAAAGCTTACCTTTCGCGTCTATCTCCCTGAGCCCTTTTTGTTTCAAAAAAGCCTTGAGGTCCTTATATATCATTTCAACGCCCTGATGCAATACTTTAAAATCATGCTTTATTTTCCCCGCCTCGACAGCGCGCTCAAAGTCATCCAGGAGTTTCAATATCTCGACGATTATCTCTTCGTTGGCAAATTTAATAAACTCCAGCCTTTCCCTGTCCAGCCGCTTTTTGTAATTATCAAAATCCGCCTGGATCCTCAGGAGTTTATCAAAATATTCCTCGGCCTTGGCAGCCTTATCCTTAAGAGCTTGGAATTCCTCATAGCTCAAAAGTATCTTATTCGATTTATGTGCGGAGTTTTTTTCAGCCAAGTTCTTCCAGCGCCTTTCCAAGGACCTCGGAGAGATAGCTTACCGCGGATATGACTTTACCATATTCCATCCTGGTAGGCCCTATCGCGCCTATAGCCCCTATCGCCCTGTCTTTAACCTTGTAATTACACGTGATCACGGTGCAATCCTTTATATGCTTAGACACATTCTCAACGCCTATATGTACCTTGATCCCCTCGCTGTCCATATCTTCGTTAAAAAGGTCCAGTATTTCTTTTTTGTCCTCAAAAAGCTTCAGGAACAATCTTGCCTTTGTTATATCCCTGAACTCAGGGCATGACATAAGGCTCGCGGCGCCTTCAAAATAAACGCTGTCATCCATTTTTGAAAGGCTCGGCATAGCCAATATTAGCATGGCCTTCTTTATAAAGGTGTAAAAAGAATCATGTTCCTGAAGCAGCCTGCGCGTGAGATACTCCTTGATCTCTCCCAGGAATACTCCCTCCAACTCCTGATTCAAGAACTCAGATATCCTGGCAAGTTCTGTCCTCTCAGTGCCGATCTCTATTTCCATCATAGAGTTACGTATGATCCCGGAGCCTGTCATAAGGACAGCTAAAATGCGCGAAGAATCTATGGGGATAAACTCTATATGCTTAAACACGCTTCTTTTAAGCCTCGGCGTAAGCACTATCCCTGCTACGTTCGTTATCATACTGATAGCCTTTGAGGATGCGTGCATCAGGGAATCAAAATCCTCAAACTTTTTTCCGAGGATCTTATTGATAGAAGTTTCCTCTTCCCCGGTAAGGTGCTTTGGC
>JAHIUV010000168.1 GCA_018817035.1 Candidatus Omnitrophota bacterium
CAGTGAATTCAGGGAAAGATACCCAATGGCTAAAATAGGCCTCGTGGCTAATCTTGTAGAGAATGAATATAATCTATTTATGTCAAATAAGGATATTGATCATAGATATATTTATTCACCGTCTGTAAAAAGATTTGGATTTTGGAATCAATTGAAACTGTTGTTAAAGTTATCGATCAAGTCTTATGATATTTGCATAGTTCTTGCAGAAGATACAGGTTATGTAGGATATGTTAGATCTAAAATATTAGCGTTTTTTAGCTCTGCAAGAAAAAAGATAGTTTTTTCTATGTCCGAAATAAAAAAGCATAAAGACAGGCAATCTAACAGAAACTTATCTTTATGCCTTGGATCTTTTTCGGCAGATTCACCCATTGCTTTAAAGAAAGGTAAAAATAAATACTCTCTAAAGGTTACAAATCTTACAGGACAAAGCCGTGTTGTTAAATGTCTTATAGATATTTATTCTTTTAAAAACCCGACTCATCCTCACGGTCATCATTGTTATTTTGTTAAGAAATTTGTAGTTGACGCACAATCAGTTAATGTTGCTTTTTCGTATGATTGGCAGGATGTCGTAGAGTTCTGTATAAATAAGGTCATATCAAAACCCGATGAATTATGGCAGGGGGATATGCGTTCGGAAGGTACGTATAGAATATCCGCGGTTCTTTACGACGAAGAGGAAAAACTTTTAGATAGTCTTAATATATATCAAAAACTCACTTAATGAAGATAGTCAACGTTATACAACGTTATTATCCTGCTATCGGCGGGTCAGAAGAGTGGTGCAGGCAAATCGCGAGATATATTAGCAAAAGCGGCCAGGAAGTTTCCGTCCTAACCCTTAATATAATAGACGAAGAAGAATTTTGGGCAGATAGGCCAATAGAAAAAGACAATGTTAAGCTAGGCAAGATAGATTTTGATGGAAACATTTTGGTCAATAGATATAAAGTAACCAAGCCCGGGTTTATCACTCAAAAGATCTATGAAATTCTGGATAAGTGCTTAGGGGTATATTTTTACGGCCCTCATTCTGTAGAGCTTTATAGTAATTTGCGAAACGAAATAAAGGATGCCGATATAGTCCATCTACACACTATTCCATATCCTCATAATTTGATAGCTTTTTTTGTCGCACGCTACTATAAGAAACCCGTCGTTATAAGCCCCCATTTTCATCCGGGACACCCTCATTATGAGAGAAAGATCAACTATTTTCTTCTTAAAAGATGTGATTCGGTTATAGTGATGTCCGAATATGAAAAAAGGTATTTGTGCGCAAAAGGGGTATGCGAAGACAGGATATCTGTTATAGGTAACGGAGTAGAACTAAAAGAAAAACAGGCGCGAAAAATAGACAGAAGCGAGGTTTTTAAAAAATATAATATTCCGCAAGGATCCAAGGTTGTGACATTTTTAGGCAGAAAACTAGAATACAAAGGTATTTCCCATATTGTAGATGCTGTAAGAGAACTACGCAAAGAAGAGAATAAAAAAATTATCTTATGTATAGCTGGCCCGGAGAGTCCCTGGTATAACGGTTATTTTTCCGGTATTCCCGAGAAGGAAAAAAGCTTTATTTTAGATTTAGGTTTTATCGAAGAATCTGAAAAAGATGAACTCTTGAGTGTAACTGATATTTTGGCTTTGCCGTCAAAACATGAAGCGTTCGGGAGAGTATTTTTAGATGCCTGGAGATACGGCATACCTGTCATAGGATCAAAAAATAGCGCTATGGAAGAGATTATAGGAGATTGTGGTTTATCGGTGGAATACGGGAACACAAAGGACCTAAAGCAAAAGATAAAGCTGCTAGCGGATAATCCGGATATTGCGAAGGAAATGGGAGCCAAGGGTAGGATAAAAGTTAATAATGAATACGGTTGGCAAAAAATAGGTTCCAAGGTTTTAAGTGTATATAAGGGTATAATTTTGAAAAAAATGAAGCTATTAATAGTAAGTGATCTGTTCCCGCCTGATTGTCAAGGCGGAGCTGAAGTAGTTGCGTATAATCAGGCAAAAGCGCTTAAAAAATTGGGACACAATATAGTGATATTTTGCGGTGGAATAAACGATAGGATTGGAAATTACAGCCTGTTACGTCAAAGAAAAGGTTTTATTATCAATAGGGTTAATTTTCATAATGCGGTGGCCAACAGCGGATCAAAACAAAAAACAGAGGCCGTGTCCAGGTATTTCAGGCGTGTTCTGGATGATTTTAAGCCACATATAGTGCATTTTCATAATGTTAATATTTTAGGGAAGCAGTTGATAGATATTGCCGGAGAATATAAGGCTAAATCGGTAATGACCTTGCATGATTATAAGTTGATCTGTCGGAAAGGCATATTACTGGATGATGATGGAAAAGAATGCATTGATATTAATAATAGGTGTAATTTCAGGAAAGGATGCACTGAATCAAAGTTGGGTAATTTTTTTAAAAATATAGATCTGTTTATATCTCCCAGCAGTTACCTGGCTTGCAAGTTTAAGGAGAGGGGGTTAGCTGACAGCAAGATAAAGATATTAAACAATGCTGTGTTTAATGAGACAGGAATAAAGATAACCAAGAATGATAAAGCGAACAGTAAATGTATAAATTTTGGTTATCTGGGTTATCTGGGGTATCACAAGGGTATTGAGTTGCTTATAAGCGCTTTTTCAGACATTAAGCATAAAGAAAAAGCAAGGCTGCATATAATAGGCGGCACGGGGGATAGAGAATACAAGAGATTTCTTGTTTCGTTGTCCAGGAGCCTGAAGATCGATAAGTTTTTAAAGTTTTACGGAAGAGTACCTCATAGTAAGGTTTCCGGGTACTATGATAAATTTGATGTCCTTATATTACCTTCTATATGGCCTGAAAACGCGCCTATGACTATTTTGGAAGCAGCCAAGAAGCAAAAGATAATCATAGCTTCTGATACAGGAGGCATAAGGGAACTGTCCGAAGATATCCCTATGTTTTTATTTTCCAGAGGTGACCAGGAGCATTTAAGAGATTTGATGGAGCAATTGTTAGCGGACCCCAGCAGATTTTTAAACGACAGAATGTTGCCTCTAAAAAAGTTTAATATTTTTAACCACGCGGATAAGTTATTGAAAAACTATGAAGATATTTTGTGATCTTAAAGAAAGATGGACTACACCCCAAAAGTTAGACAAAAAGTTTGAAAAGCCTCTAAGGATTAGATATAATGGAGCTCCGTAGCCGGAAAGGAGCGGAAAGATGAGAACAAAGAGATGGAATTAAGAGATGTAGATGGATGGATAATCGGCGACGCTAGGCGAAACCTAGAAAATATTTAGCTCAAGGAGAGCCAACATGAAAGAAAAAGTTCTTATTGTAAAGCTTGGCTATACCGAGACCATAGATAACAGGGTCAGTTCGGATAATATCAGTCTGGGCGATATATTCCGGACCACAGCCATACTTCACCTGTTTAAAAAGAGTGATGTGACATGGCTGACCACAAAAGAAGGAGCGCCCTTACTTACCCAGAATCCATACATAAAAAGGATACTGGTATACGATATGACCACAGCCTTTCAGCTGAAGGCTGAGAGTTTTGATGTAGTGGTAAATCTTGAGAAAATTCCCGGAATATGCGCCTTGACAGATTCTATCTACGCGTGGAAAAGATATGGCTTCAGGTTTGACGCTAGAAGCGGACGAGCAGAGGCGTATGAGCACTCGTACGAAGTCATAGCAAATTCAGAAGATCCGGATTTAAGAAGGCAGATGAAGAAGAACTGGACAGAGGTTCTTTATGAGATGGTGGGTAAAAGATGGAAGGGGCAGGGGTATGTATTGGGCTATAAGCCGAAGACAAAAGAAGAGTTTGATATAGGTTTTAACGCCAATGTTGGGAGGCGCTGGCCAAATAAGGCGTGGCCGGAAAAAAAATGGCACGAGCTTGAAAAGATGCTGGGAAAAAAGTACTCGATTTCATACCAGCAGTCACTGGCCGATATACACGGCTACATCGACTGGCTTAATAGCTGCAGGCTTATTCTCACTAATGATTCGCTGGGGCTTCATCTGGCGTCCGCCCTTAAAAAAAAGATAATCGCGCTTTTTGGGCCCACCTCTGAGAATGAGGTGTATTTATTTGATAATGGAAGGATGATAAAACCCCCTAAAAAGCTGGAGTGTATGCCATGTTTTAAAACACTGTGCGAATACGGCACCTCATGCATGGATAGTATAGAGCCAGGAACAGTATGCAAAGAAATAAAAAGGATGATGCAGAAATAGACAAGAGAGGTTGATATGAAAAAGCCGATCAATAATATACTGGTAACAGGTGGCGCAGGATATGTGGGGGCAAGTCTTGTGCCTGAACTTCTAAGAGTCGGTTACAGGGTAAAGGTAATCGACCTCTACCTATTTGGGAAGGGCGTTTTGGATCAGGTAAAAGATGACCCTGGACTAAAAGAGATAAAAGGGGACATAAGAGATAAAAAGTTTTTAGAGGAAAACCTGCGGGATGTCGACGCAGTGATACATCTTGCCTGCATATCCAATGACCCGAGCTTTGAATTAAATCCTAAACTTGGTAAGTCGATTAATTACGACGCCTTTTTGGGCCTTGTCAGATTAGCAAAGGCCTCTGGCGTCAGAAGATTCATATACGCTTCCAGTTCGAGCGTCTATGGCATTAAAAATGAGGAGAATGTCACTGAAGACCTGTCTTTAGAGCCACTTACAGACTATTCAAAATACAAGGCATTATGCGAAGAAGAGCTCTTTAAAGACGCGACAAGAGATTTTACTGCCGTGGTCTTGAGGCCTGCTACTGTATGCGGATATTCTCCAAGGCAGCGGCTGGATCTTATAGTCAACATACTGACTAATCTGGCTGTAAATAAGGGTGAGATAACCGTATTCGGCGGAGAACAGAAAAGACCCAATATCCA
>JAHIUV010000169.1 GCA_018817035.1 Candidatus Omnitrophota bacterium
ATATTCCTGCGGCCCGCTCTTCCGGCCATCTGGTAAAAATCGCGTGTCTTAAGCGTGGCGAAACTGTTACCATAGAATTTCCTGAGCTCGTCAAATACGACCGTCCTGGCAGGCATATTTATTCCCAGCGCGAAAGTTTCGGTAGTGAAGATGACTTTTATGAGTTTTGATGTAAAAAGCCTCTCGATCACTTCTTTGAGCGTTGGCAGCATGCCGGCGTGGTGAAAAGCTATGCCTTTTTCGATCATGGGGAGTAGTAAGATCGCGTTTTTTTCATTCTCAAGTTCGAATTTTTTGCATAGTTCGTTATAAAGCCCCGTTATCCGGACTTTTTCATCCCGGCTCAGAAAATCCAGGACAGTCATTTCATTAGCGAGGTATTCGCATCTTTTTCTTCCGAACGCGAAATATATACACGGGAGTTTATCGTTTTCATGGAGATGTTTTATGAGTGACACAGGCCTGTTTGGTTTAAAGTGCGTATGTTTTGAGTAGCGATGATGTCCGTGTCCGTGGCCATGTTTATAACCGGAGGAACTTACTTTGTGGATATTGTCCATTATCTCGCCGTGGACCTGGTAGAAGAAATGTAAGGGAACAGGCCGCTTGGATTCTTTTACGACCTTTAAGGGAAGTTTATGGACAGATTGCAACCATGACGCTATTTCGTCTATATTCGGTATTGTGGCTGAAAGCGCCAGCATTTTCATGTGCGCCGGCAGGAATATAAGGGACTCTTCCCACACAGTGCCGCGCTCATAGTCGTCCAGGTAATGGACTTCGTCGAATATTATCCAGGAGTAGTCTTTTACATTGGAGCCTTCTTCCAGGACCTTGTTGCGGAATATCTCAGTTGTCATTATGAGGACCGGCGCATGCGGGTTTATGCTTACGTCTCCGGTAAGTATGCCTATTCTGCCAGGATATACTTCCTGAAAATCCCGGAACTTTTGGTTGGATAGCGCTTTTATGGGAGCCGTATAGATCACTTTTTCATTTTTTTCAAGGCAGTCTGTTATTATATATTCAGCGATAACAGTCTTTCCGGCGCCCGTAGGGGCGGATACAATGACTGAATGCCCGTCTTTAATATAGTCAATAGCCTTTTTTTGGAACGCGTCATATATCATAGTCACTATATTACCTTTAACTCTGCAAAGATGCAATGGAAGAGTGTGAAGTTAAACAGAAAACTTCCCTGAGCATACAGCAACCCCTGCCCGCTCAGCTGAAAATTTCCCCCCTCGCTCCTCGGGGTCGCTTTTTGTGCCGTAGTTTGCCGGGGGCGAAAAAACTCACCCCACACCAACTGCCTTCGGCAGAAGGTGTGGGGCTCGGACAGTTTTTCGCCCTTTTACAAACCGCCAAACTACGGCACAAAAAGCTAAATTTTCAATTCGCGTTCAGGGGTTGCTGTATGCTCAGGGTTCCTTATCTTTACGCTTTTGCGATGCAAAATTAACTAAATATTACTTTATATTGACAAAGTAATCTTTAGTGGTATACTTTTATTAGGAGGGTGATATTTATGGAGAAGACTACTATTGCTTTGAAGATGGACTATGGTGTTATAAAACGCTTTAGGGTATTTTGCAAGGAAAGAGGCATTAAATATGGCTTTTTTGTGGAAGAGGCTATAAAGGAAAAGCTACAGGAGGAAGAAACGAAAGACGATATCCTTGACCTAAAAATGCTCCGCAGGGAAGAAAAATACGCTGTTCCGTTTGAGGATTATCTGAAAAAACGCCATGCATAAAATACAGATAATTCCTTCAGCAATAAAGGACTTAGATAGGCTGGATAAAAAGTTTTTTGCCCAGATAAAAGGCAAAATTACCTTATTATCATCAAATCCCAGACCTGTGAACGCTTTGAAGCTGACATCAGAAGAAGGTTATCGTATAAGAAGCGGTGATTACAGGATACTTTATTGCATAGACGATAAGAACAAAACAGTTTATGTGCACAGGGTAAAACATAGAAAGGACGCGTACAGGTAGTTTATATGAAATTCTTAGACCTTGTCAGGAAAAGGAAAAGCACCAGGAATTATTCTTCCCGGCCTGTAGCGCGTGAGATAATAGACAGGTGCATTGAGGCGGCGCGGCTCGCGCCGTCGGCCTGTAATTCACAGCCATGGTCGTTTATAGTGATAGACGATGAGGAATTAAGGAATAAAGTATGTGAGGCGGCGTTCTCAGCTCCTTATTCTCTCAATACTTTCGCGAGGAAAGCGTCTGTCCTGATAGCTGTTGTTACCGAAAGATCCAAATATGTCACGAAACTTGCCGGTTATTTCAGGGGTATACAGTTCAGCCTCGTGGATATTGCCATAGCGTGCGAGCACCTGATCTTGCAGGCGGAAGAAGATGGGGTAGGCACTTGCTGGTTGGGATGGTTCAATGAGAAAAAGGTTAAAAAGATCCTCAATGTCCCGCGGAGAAAAAAGATAGATATAATAATCAGCATGGGATATCCCGAGTCGGATGCGCTCGCAGAGAAAAAAAGAAAGGATATTAATAAGATAAGAAGATTTAACAGAGGTATACGTCAATAATATTCAGGGATTTTCCTGACGTATATTTTAGGAAAGTGTTCTTTTTTATAGGATTTTCAGTTGCGGTGGTACCGTTTATCGTTATTTTTCCTGCCTTGTATTTACCGTAGTCTAATTTCAGAGGATTAATATAATTGACCTTGATCTTTCTCCCCGCGAAATTTGTGGTTATCGATATTATTTTAGTGTTTTCAAACTGTTTTTTTGTGAGTTTAGGGTCTATAAGGAGATTACCCATTTCCCCGCGGATGCCGAATAATTGGGTTACCAGGGTGAGTATGAACCAGCTTGCCGAGCCTGTAAGGTAATGGTACAGGCCCCTGCCGTCAGAGTTAAAATATTCAGGCAGGCCGGGATACATTTTGCTTATCTGTGTGTTAGTAGACATCTTATATAGTGAGCTTATCACTTCAAGTCCTTCTTTAGCGAAGCCTTGTTTATAAAGGGCGTAAGCGAACATCACGTTCATGTGGCTGAAGAATGCCCCGTTCTCTTTTTCTCCGTAGGCAAAACCAAATGCCCTGCCGAATTCAGGATATATTCCCCCGAAGTCAGTATTTAGCCTGAAACCGCCTAATTTTTTATCCCAGAGATATCTTTTCGCGCTGCGCCAGACATCTTTTATTTGTTTTTTCGTGGCAATGCCGCTTATGACAGGGAATACCTGGCCTGTCAGTGTCATGCGCACACCTTTTTTATGGTCACCCTCTACGCGTTTTCCTGTATTGTCATAGTAGCCATTGAAAAAACTATATCCGGATTTAACGGTTATCCATTCGTTCTTTTGGATGCGCGACACTATACGTCGGGCTTTTTGGCGGAGCGCTTTCGCGGTTTCTTTTTTGTAGTTTATGTTTTCCATAAGGCCGGAAAGCGCTAGCAAATTCCCGCAGTATGCCGCGGTAAAGGCAACGCTTTCACCTTTTTCCTGAGCCATATCAAGCCCATCGTTCCAGTCAGCTCCTTCGAGCAGGAAATTGCCGTGTTTACCTATTTTTGTGAACGGGCGTTTATGCTGGCAGAGGATATGCTCTATGACAGTAGCTATTTCTTTGGATTCGAAATAAGGCGCTTTTTTAAATAGGATACTTGTGTCCCCGGACTGGTTTATATATAGATCCAGCGTCATAAAGGGCCATAGGCCATGGTCCATCCATGTCCTGCTGATGTTATTCCTGTCAGGAATGAACTCGCCCTGTTTTTTTCCTATGATAGTGGCATTAGACCCGTCTTTGCGGACACCGCCAAAGTTATTTACCAGCATATTTCGCGCTTCAATGGGATTTATTAGAGGGAGAGTAAGGCAGTCCTGCCAAAGATCGCGCCAGCCTTTGCCTCCGCGGCCATAGTCAAAGTCAGGCAGGAAGGAACACCCAAAGAGTTTTCTGAGGTATGGCTGGAGAGCCACCCATTTTACCCACCTGTCATGCTCCTTGTTTTTTGTGTCAAGAGAGACAGCGTTTATTTTTTCAGCCCAGAATGCTTTATTAGCCGCGAGAGCGGATTTTATCTTTTTTTCAGAATTAAATTTCGTAAATATTTTTTGAACGTCTACTTTTTTCGTGATGCCCATCACTATTATATATTTTTTGGATTTTCCGGGTGCTAGTGCGGCAGGTTTGAATCTTATGGCGCCGATAGCTTCTTTTCCCTGCATAAAGATATCAGGCCTTTTTCCCGGCAGGGTGTTTTTTAAGACAGCTTCAGGCTTGTCAAGGTTACCTTCTTCACCCGAGAATTCAAGCATAGTAGGGAAAAAACCAAGAGGAATATTCCCGGAGGCATCACACCCTAATACAAAATACGCGGTTTTATTTATCTTATGGCCTGATTCGTCAAAGACCATGGTAGGCGTTACCGTAATGCCGTTACCGGATATTTTTATGCGGTTCAATAAAGAACTTACGTGCCTGTGGTCGCGCAGCCTGTCAGCTGAACGTCCATAAATAGGTATTGCCGCCGTGGGAGTTATATGTAAGGATTTTTTTGACGTATTATGTAACTCGACCGACATTATTTCAACGGTTTCGTCGCTTACAGGTATGAAATTAGTGAATTCCGCTTTTATGCCTATATCTTTATTGACGCGTATTGACTTATGCCAGAGCATTCCCGCTTCGACAAGTGATTCGGATACTTCTCCTGACGCGGCTGACCATGCGCCTTTACCTTTTATATATAGCCAGAAATTCCTGTTATATCTGGAATCGCTTAGATCTTCAGTGGAAACAGGAGGGGTGAGAAATGTGCCTATCCCGGTTTTTATGTCTCCGCGCAAGTCAGGCGTAATGGAAGAGAGCAGGCCTTTTTCATTAGCCAGCGGAAAATAAAGCCGCCTGACCTTATGAGGGTTTTTCGCGACAAATGTCCCCGCGTCATCCAAAAATTTCCATAAAGTATTATTTTGACTCATGTAAACTCCGTATTGTTCGAGGCTAAGCCTCGCACAATATATACGTTACCATTTTTCCCAATGTAGCATTTGCTTAAGGTCTTTTTTCTGTTTTGGACCTTGTTTTTTAGCCGGATATCCTACTGATAGCATACTGACAAGTTTGTGATCTTCGGGCGCTTGTAGCATTTTTCTTATATCTTCTATGTAGTCTTTTTTATCACCGGCTACCCAACAGGCTCCGAGCCCGAGCGCTTCTACGGCTAGCAGCATATTCTGGGTTGCCGCGGAACAATCCTCTATATAGTATTTAGTATCTTTTGAGAATACGGATATCAGGCATGAGGCGTCTTTTATAAAAGGGCCGTTCGGGCACATGTCGCAGATCTTTTTTATAACCGTTTTATCCTGGATAACTACGAATTCCCACGGCTGTTCATTCCTGGCAGTAGCCGCAAGCCTGCCCGCGTCGACTATTTTTTCGATAAGGGCCCGTTCGACCCTTTTTTCGGAATATTCCCTTACACTTTTTCTTTCCTTTACAGCGTCAAATAAATCCATTATACGCCTCCTTATCGCTATATGTTATCACGCTGTAAAATGAAACGCAAGATTTATGATGTCAGCCGAGATAGCGTAAAATAGCTTGCTGACTTTTGTATGGCTGAGTTTTTATTGCTGTTCTCGACTCACTGCGTTCGCTCGAATAATATTCTTCGAGCGTAGTCCCGAAGTATCGGGACGAAGTCGAGAAGTTTCAAAGTCAGCAGAGTTTGTTGCAATATCCAAAGTTCTGCGGATTTGAAAGTAACGGCTGTTCG
>JAHIUV010000024.1 GCA_018817035.1 Candidatus Omnitrophota bacterium
CTCACGTTCATCGTGGCCACCGCCTATACCGGCGAACCTCTGCCTGCCTACCGCATCTATCTCGTCGATAAAAATTATAGCGCCCTTGCCCTCTACCTTGGCCGCGCGCTTGGCCTGTTCAAAAAGATCCCGTACCCTTGAGGCGCCTACGCCAACAAACATCTCAACAAAATCAGAACCGCTTATACTGAAGAACGGAACGCCGGCTTCACCGCTAACTGCCTTAGCGAGCAATGTCTTTCCCGTACCGGGAGGCCCCATTAACAATACGCCTTTCGGAATCTTGCCTCCGAGCTTTTGGAATTTTTTAGGATCCTTAAGAAAGTCTATGATCTCTCTAAGTTCATCCTTCGCCTCATCCACTCCAGCGACATCATTAAAAGTAATCTTTGTTTTGCCTCCGGGAGTCTGTATCGCCCGGCTTTTTCCGAACGAAAGTATCTTGCCTCCGCCCTGCGCGCTCCTGTATACAAAAAACCACAAGAAACCGATAAATAATATCATAGGGCCCAGTGAGTAAAAAAGATTAGCCAGTAATGTCTTTTGGAGCTTTATATCAAAATCCGCAACGTTCTGCCTTAAAAGCCTTGTCAAGTCCTGGTCATCCGCGAGAACATTAACACTGAATTGAGCGCCGCTCGAAAATACGCCTTTGACGCGATCCTCGACCCTAACAGCCGAAATTATAGCGTCAGTTTCTTTGTTTTTCTCAAGCAGCCTGTAAAACTCCCCGTAGCTTATCTCCTTGGGGGCTACCTGAGAAGCAACGCCTCCCAGCCTAAAAAGATATACAAGCAGTAAAAAAATACCCAGCCAGAAAAAAGCGTTCTTTCCATATTTATTCTTGTTATTCGTCATCTTATTAAGAGTTTTTTTAGTATCCATGTTCTCCTATCCTACGAATTTAATATTGATATTTTATTATAACACCAATATATACAATGTTCAAGGCTTAGCCTCGAACCATAGTGTCAAGAACTTTGCTGGCGTTATGTCTTCTCGACTATGTCCCGATACTTCGGGACAAGCTCGAAGAATATTGTTCGAGCGAGCCCTTCGACTACGCTCAGGGTAAACTCCGTGAGTCGAGAACCGTAATAAAATCTTTGTCAAATAAAAGTCAGCAAATTATTTTACACTATCCCTCGAACATTGCCTGGTTGTGAAGTTAAAGTTAAAGTGGCTTTGTTCTTTATTATATTTATACCGCCGGGCAAGTCAACTATCGAATTTCCGGGCCTTTCATCAATAAGTTTTTCGATCTCCTTCCAGTGCTGGTAGGTAAATCTTCTCAGGTCTCCTTTGTATTCCCGCAGGGCCGCTCTCAATATCCTCTTTCTCACCGCCTCGGGCTGACGCTTGAGCTTTTTAATGTCTAACAGTATTTCCTTTTTTTTAACCCTCGAAAGCCCTCTCAATTTTCTATTGGAGAACTTTTCTAAAAACTCATTCTCGGCTCTCAAATTCTCGGCCATATTGGCAAGCACTTCTTTTACATTAGAATTAAAATTCTTTTCCAGGTACGGGATCAGCTCGCCACGGATCCTATTCCTTGTGAAAAAGACATCATCGTTTGAGGGATCATGCCTAAATTCAAGGCTGTTTTCTCCGACAAACTTCTCTATCTCTTTTCTCGACATCTCAATAAGAGGCCTGATGATAGTGAGGCTCGGTATATTTTTTACCGGACTTATTCCCCCTAAGCCGAGTGTTCCCGCGCCGCGAAGGACCCTCATAAGCACTGTTTCCGCTTGATCGTCCCTGTTATGGCCAACCGCCAGTTTTTTTATTCCTCTTTTTTCGGCTGTTCTTTTGAAAAAATCGTAGCGCTCGATCCGCGCGGCCTCCTCCGACGAAATACCTTTCTCCGCGGCGATCTTAGGCACGTCTATCTCTTCGCAGGTAATCCCGATACCTAGGTCTTTAGCCAAATCCTCGCAAAATCTCCTGTCAGCCTTTGATTCATCTCCGCGAAACTTATGGTCCAGATGCGCTATATGAATGCACAAAGAGTACTCTTCTTTTATCTCGCATAACACACGCAAAAGCGTTACAGAATCAGGGCCTCCCGAAAAACCGACAAGGATACTGTCGCGCTCCCGCAGCATATTATATTTTTTTATGGTGGATTTGACTTTAGTCAGAAACATAAAAATTACAATTGAAGATGGCCCTTCGACGCACTCGCCTAACACTGGTTTTAAGCTCGCTTGCTCAGGGCCATAGTGAGCAAGCGATTTTTTAACTTTAAAAAATCGCACGTCGAACTATGGTAGCGGCGAGTGGACTCGAACCACTGACAAGCCGGGTATGAGCCGACTGCTCTAACCAGCTGAGCTACGCCGCCGATTTTCAGCTTTAAGCCTTTTTTCAGCTTTAAGTCGTAAGCTATAAGCCTTAAGATAAGGTAAAGAACCTTTGTTTTTTAGCCTTTTCTTACAGCTTAAAGCTTACGGCTTATAGCTATTTCAACGCTTCGTTCAAACTCCCGATCCTGTATCCTTGCAGGTCCAACGTTATATATTTAAACCCCAGTTTTTTCAATCGGGCTATTATTCTATCACAAAACCTCTGATTTAAAAATCTTTTTATGTATTTTTTATCGACTTCTATCCTGGCAACGTCCCCATGGCATCTGACCCTTACATCCCTTATCCTCAGAGACCTGATGAAATCCTCTGCTTTTTCTATTCTTTTCAGTGCGGCTTTGGATATCTCGTCACCGTAGGGAATCCTCGAAGCCAGACATGGCATCGGAGGAAGCGACCAGGTTTTTAATCTCATTTTCCTGGAATGTTTTCTTATATCGTCCTTAAAAAAACCTGTCTCCTGCAAAGGACTCCTTACGCCTATTTCTTTTTTTGCCCTTGTTCCGGGCCTGTAATCTTTTTTATCGTCAAGATTTGAAGCATCCAGGACAAACCTGAATCCTTTTTTAACGGCGATCTCTTTCAGCCTGGTAAACAATTTCTTTTTACAATAATAACACCTGTCAGCCGGGTTCGCGGTAAAGTTCTTATCTTTCATTTCGTCAGTAAAAATAAGGCTGTGCTTTATACCAAGTGCCTTAGCGAATGCCTTTGCCCTGTTTAATTCCGATCGCGTATAAGTGTCCGAGATAGCCGTTACGGCCAGGATATTATCTTTCGGCAAAGAAACACTCGCGGCTTTAAGTAAAAAACTAGAATCCACGCCGCCCGAAAACGCGATCACGACACTCTCCATGCCGGCCAATCTCTTTTTCAATTCTTTAAGGTGGTTCATGATCTTTCTCCGATATTCCTAACTTCACGCTTTAGCAATACAATAGCCTGAAGATGTAGTTGTTGCTTCGGTTCTCGACTTCGTCCCGATATTTCGGGACTTCGCTCGAACAATATTGGACCCCGAGCGATGTCGAGGGGCTTCGAGCGAAGTCGAGAAGATAACTTTACGCTTCTGCAATGCACGAATGTGAAGTTAGGGTTATTCCGTTACCTTATCTATCCAACCTCCGCCGACAACATACTCATCTTCGTAAAAAACAGCGGCCTGCCCGGGCGTAATAGCTGTCTGACTTTCTTCAAAATCCACTTCCAGGTTACCTCCGCCGACGTCCTTCAGGAATGCCTTTGCTTTTTTATGATTATACCTTATTTTAACCTCGGACTCGAAACCTTTTTTATCCTTCTCGCAAAACCAGTTGACATCCTTAACGATAAACTTTTTCTTTTTTGTCTCTGAGGAACCTCCGACCACTACAAGATTTTTATCAGCGCTTATTCCTGTTACATAAAGAGGGTTTTTATGCGCTATGCCCAAGCCCTTACGCTGGCCTATGGTAAAATTCCAAAATCCTTTGTGCCTGCCCAGCACATTGCCGTCAACATCAACTATGTCGCCTGTTTTGCTCTTTACCTTGCAGTGTTCTTTTATAAAATCGGCATAATTCCCATCTATAACAAAACATATTTCCTGGCTCTCTTTCTTAGCGTGCACACTAAGTCCTATTTCCCTGGCGCGGACTTTAACCTCTTCTTTTTTGAGCCCGCCTATCGGAAAAAGTATTTTCCCGAGCGCTAACCTGCGCAACGAAAACAAAACATAAGACTGGTCTTTATTTTTATCCGCAGATTCTTTCAGCCTAAAAGAACCATTATGCTCTATCCTGGCGTAATGCCCTGTAGCTATAAAATCACATCCCAATTCTTCTGCTTTTTTGAGCAACGCCCCGAATTTTATCTTTTCGTTACAGACAATGCATGGGTTAGGCGTCCTGCCTGAAAGGTATTCGCGGGTAAAATAATCTATTACCTCTTCCCTGAAGATCTTTTCAAAATCCAAGGTATAATGCCTTACGTCAAGGCTGGCGCAGACCTTTTTAGCGTCCTCTATATCCATGGAAGAACAACATGACCCGGCAATATGTTTCTCGCAATGCTCTTTCGGCCATATTTTCATTGTCGCGCCGATAACCTCACAGCCCGCATCTTTTAAGATAGCCGCGGCCACTGAACTATCCACGCCACCGGACATCGCAACTAAAACTCTCTTATTCTTCACTATGCCCCTATCCTTAACTTCACAGTGCATTGCAGTTTTGTGAAGTTAAGTCGACAGATACTTATCTATCGCTTTTGCGGCGCGTTTTCCGGCTCCCATTGCCGCTATTACCGTATCATCTCCGTATGTAGCGTCACCTCCGGCGTAAACGCCTTTTATATTGGTAGATTGGGTCTCCGGATTTATCACTATCTTGTCCCATTTCCCGAGCTCGAGTTCCGGAGTAGCTTTTAAAAATACCGGGTTAGGGCTCTGGCCTATCGCTACTATAACAGTATCGACATCCAGGATAAATTCTGACCCATCTATTACTACAGGTCGCCTTCTTCCGGATAAATCAGGCTCGCCAAGTTCCATCTTTACGCACTCCATTGACTTCACAAATCCCTTATCATCGCCTGATATTTTTTTAGGCAAGGTCAACATGAGAAATTCAACGCCCTCTTCTTTCGCGTTCCCTACTTCCTCATTACGCGCGGGCATTTCTTTTTCAGAACGCCTGTATACGATATATACCTTTTCCGCGCCCAACCTTAGGGATACCCTGGCTGAATCCATCGCGGTATTGCCGCCTCCGACAACAGCGACCTTTTTCCCTATGTTTATCGGGGTGTCATACTCAGGAAAAAGATATGCCTTCATCAAGTTAGCCCTTGTTAAAAGTTCGTTCGATGAATATACCCTGTTGAGGTTTTCCCCGGGGATGTTCATAAAACTTGGGAGGCCGGCGCCTGTGCCTATAAAAACTCCCTCATAGCCTTCCGCAAACAGCTCTTTTAAAGTAGCATTTATGCCTACTATAAAATTCGTCCTCACTTCTACGCCAAGGGATTTCAGGTACCCTACCTCTTTTTTTACTATCTCTTTGGGCAAGCGAAATTCCGGGATTCCGTAAACCAAAACACCTCCGGCGGCATGAAGCGCTTCAAAAACAGTAACACTGTAACCCACCCTTGCAAGATCTCCCGCACACGTCAATCCCGCCGGACCACTACCGATAACCGCGACTTTTTTCTTCTTTAGCCCGTCTTTTGAGACAGCTTCCGCATACTCAGGCCGCGCTTTCTTATTCTTATTCTCCCAATCCGCGGCAAATCTTTCAAGCGCGCCTATGTTTATAGGCTTGTCTTTTACGTTCAGCGCGCATACGCCTTCGCACTGGTTTTCCTGCGGGCAAACACGGCCGCACACCCCGGGAAGATTATTCTTTTCCTTAATGATCTTTATCGCCTCACTGAACTTTTTATTTTTTATCGCGTTAATAAAGCCCGGTATGTCTATCTCAACAGGACAATTCGCCGAACATTTGGGTTTTTTGCAGAAAAGACAGCGGCATGCTTCCTTTAGCGCTTCCTCTTCGGACATCCCCAAGGCAACCTCATTAAAATTCTTTATTCTATCTTTTGGTAATTGTTTTCTCACTGTAGTATTCCCCTTATTTTACAGGCGTGTTTTTCCTGTTCCTTGAAAAGCAGCTGCCTTGCCATTAATTCCTCAAAATTTACCTTGTGCGCGTCAAATTCAGGTCCATCAACGCACGCGAACTTTGTCTCCCCGCCGACTTCTACCCTGCAGGAACCGCACATGCCTGTCCCATCCACAAGAATAGAGTTCAGTGACGCCAGGGTCTTTATGGCGTAAGGCCTGGTCAAGTTTGCCGTTACCTTCATCATTATCGCCGGTCCCACAGCGTAAACGAGGTCTATTTTTTTTCCGGAATCAACCAGCCTTTTAAGAACCCCTGACACAAAGCCTTTTTCACCGTCTGAACCGTCGTCTGTAGTAACGAACATTTCGTCGGAAACTTTACTTAATTCGTCCTTAAAGATCACCAGCTCCTTATTTCTGGCGCCGATAATCACTATGACCTTGTTGCCCGCGGACCTGTATGCCTTTGCCACGGGATATAATTCCGCTATTCCTACGCCTCCTCCGACACAACAAACAGTACCGATGTCTTTGGTCTCTGTCTTATGCCCCAAAGGCCCGACTACATCCTGCAGCGCCTCGCCTTCTTTCTTCTTCGTCAGTTTATAGGTGCTGACTCCCGCCACCTGATAAACGATCGTTATTTTTTTTCCGTCAATACCGGCGATAGTAAGAGGTATGCGTTCGCCCTTATCGTCTATCCTTATCATGACGAACTGGCCGGCAGACGCCTTTCGCGCCACTAATTCCGCCTCTATCTCCATCTTAAATATCTGCGGTGCCAATTTTTTATTAGATATGATCTTAAACATTATTCTCCGCTCCTATCAGTCTCAGGCCCTTAAGCGTCAGCTCAGGGTCTATGATGTCAACCGTTTCGCAATAAGGCCCTATCAGCTTCGACAATCCTCCCGTCGCCACTACCCTGCCTTTTATGCCCCGTTCTTTCCTTAATCTCGCGACAACGCCGTCGCATAAACCGGAGAAGCCGTAAACAGCGCCGTTTATCATGCTCTCGCGGGTCTCTTTTCCTAAAATACTTTTTGGCTTTCTTAATCTTACCTTCGGAAGCAAAGCTGTCTTTTCCGATAAGGCATCAAGTGATAGCTCGACTCCCGGGGCGATTACGCCTCCTAAATATTGCCTTTTAGAGTTCACTATATCTATAGTTGTCGCGGTGCCGAAATCAACTATAAGACAATCGCCTCCGTATAATTCATACGCGGCTCTCGCGTTAACGAGCCTGTCCTGCCCCACCTGCTTAGGGCTCTTGTATAGATTTTTGACTCCAACATCCGCGTCTCTTCCGACGACCAATACTTTATCAAGAATTTTGAGAAATATCTTTTCTGTCTTTTTTAATATTTCAGGGACAACACTTACTATTACGGCGGCATTTACAGCATTAAGTTTCTTCCCGTACAACGCCTCTAATCCTTTGGCGTAAGTAGGGATCCTGAACGTCCTTTTTAAATTTTTACCGTCAAAAATACCATTATTGATACTGGTATTGCCGATATCAACCGCTAAAAACATCCTGCCACCCGCCTTTAACGCAGCATTGTTACATCGCCCGCGAGAATACGCTCATTAAACCCTGAATCCAATCTCAATATAAGAGCGCCCTCTTTGTCCACATCCACGACATGCCCTGACATGAGTTTATTATGATAATTTATTTGCACCTGCCTGTCAAGGACTGCTGATAACTTCTTGTATTCCTTGATAATAGCAGCCGTGTCGCCGCCATTGAATATCTTATAATACTTATCGATATTACGCAAGATAGCCTTTACCAGTTCCAGCCTATCCACGGCCACGCCTTTTTCCGCGGCCAACGAAGAAGCGCCCTCAGGGAGCAGTTCTACTTTTGTATTTATGTTAATCCCTATCCCCGTTATTATAAAATTAACCTTGTCTGTCTCTCCGTTTAATTCTGTCAGTATGCCACATACTTTTTTACCGTTTATTAAAATGTCATTAGGCCATTTAATAAAAGCGGGTAGACCTGTTATTCCGCGGACCGCTTTCGCTACAGCGAGAGAAACGAGCAATGTTATCGCGGAAATTTCCCTGGGCAGGATATCAGGCCTTAGTATGATGGAAAAATAAGCGCCTTTACCCCCGGGTGAAACCCACTTTCTCCCCAGCCTGCCTCGTCCGCTGGTTTGATATTCTGCCACTACGACCGCGCCTTCCCGCTCTCCGGATACAGCCATGCCATAAGCAATATCATTCGTTGATGATGCTTCTTTATACGAGTATATTTTCTTTCCTATTATTTTCGTATCAAGTCCCCATTTTAACTCAATACCGGTCAAGCGGTCAGGTATGGAAACTAACCTATAACCAAGATGAGGCGCCGCGGCTATATCGTATCCTTCGCTGCGCAGTTTCTCAATATGCTTCCAGATGGATGTCCGGGAAACATTAAACACTTCGCTTAATTCCTCCCCGGAAACATGCCCGCTGTCGCGCCGCTTCAAAAGCTCCAGTATTTTGTCCTCTACCATGCACAGGCTCCTTAAAATCATCTTCTCGACTTCGTCCGCCTCCGGCGGACTCCGCTCGAAGAATATTGTCCTTCGACTATATCCGCCTCTGGCGGATAAGCTCAGGACTTAGTTCAAAAATATTGTTCGAGCGACCAAAGGAAGTCGAGAACTGAACTTATGTTTTTCTTTTTAGTTTTTTTATCTGGTCTCTTAATTCAACCGCTCTTTCGAATTGCAGATTTCTCGCGCAAAGTTCCATTTCGCGCTGAAGTTCGGCTATTAATGTCTCTGTCTCATACTCGTCTTCGCTTTGGCCCGCCACCTCAACAATAAGATCATTGGCTTTGCCCGCGATTTCTATGCCGTCCCTTATGGCTTTTTCTATTGACCTGGGTTCGATACCATATTTCTCATTGAAATCCCTTTGCTTTGTCCTGCGCCTCTCAGTCTCGTTGATCGCTTTTCTCATGGAATCAGTCATGCGATCCGCGTACATTATCACTAGCCCATCAATATTCCTTGCCGCCCTTCCGGCAACCTGGATAAGCGATCTCTCTGACCTCAAAAACCCTTCCTTGTCAGCGTCAAGGATCACTACCAGCGAAACCTCCGGCAGGTCAAGGCCTTCACGTAGTAAATTGATCCCTACAAGGCAGTCAAACTCTCTTTTTCTCAGATCCCTGAGTATCTCCGACCGCTCGATCGTCCCAACTTCGGAATGTATATACCGCACGCGCAGGCCCGCGTCCTTCAAATACCCGGTAAGGTCCTCTGCCATCCTCTTGGTCAATGTCGTAACCAATACCCTCTGGTTGACAGATGCCCTCTTTTTTATATTCTCTATTATGTCGTCTATCTGGCCATCTGTCGGCTTTAATATTATCTCAGGATCAATAAGTCCCGTGGGCCTTATCAATTGCTCCACCACCTGCCCTGATTTCTCAAGCTCATAGTCCGAAGGCGTCGCTGATAAAAATATAGTATCATTAACTATCCCGTTGAATTCATCAAAGCTCAACGGCCTGTTGTCCAGGGCCGAAGGAAGCCTGAATCCGTAATCTACCAGTGTCATTTTGCGGGCACGGTCACCGTTATACATCCCCCTGATCTGCGGCAATGTTACATGCGATTCATCTATTATCGTCAGGAAATCATCGGGGAAATAATCAAGCAGGCAATAAGGCCTGCTGCCCGGTTCCCTCCCGCTGAGATGCCTTGAATAATTCTCTATACCGTTACAAAAACCGACTTCCCTCAACATTTCCACGTCATATCGCGTCCTGGACCCTAACCTCTGCGCCTCAAGCAATTTATTCTGCGATTTCAATTCTTTGACACGCTCGTTTAATTCCGTCCATATGGAACTGATGGCTTTTTCTATTTTATCCTGCGTGGTAACAAAATGCTTCGCGGGATACACGACTATCTTATCCAGGTCGGCCTTTATTTCTCCTGTCAATGGGTCTATCTCAGCGATCTTTTCCACTGTATCCCCGAAAAAATAAACGCGGTAAGCAGTCTGCTTGTAAGCCGGGAAGATGTCCACCACCTCGCCCATCACCCTAAAACACCCCCTCTTAAAATCAATATCATTCCTTGAGTAGTGTATATTGACAAGGCGCAATAACAGCGCGCTCCTTTTTATTGTCTCGCCTTTTTCCAACAACAATAAAAGTTCACGGTAATCATCGGGCGAACCGAGCCCATATATGCATGATACGCTCGCCACTATAATAACGTCGCGCCTGGACATAAGCGCGCTCGTGGCTGACAGCCTAAGCCTGTCGATATTGTCATTTATTGAAGCGTCTTTTTCTATGTAGGTATCGGTGTGAGGCACATACGCCTCCGGCTGGTAATAATCATAGTAGCTCACGAAATACTCTACCGCGTTGTGGGGGAAAAATTCCTTGAATTCGCTGTATAATTGCGCGGCAAGAGTCTTATTGTGGGAGACTACCAGTGTCGGCCTCTGCGCAGAAGCTATAACATTGGCCATGGTAAACGTCTTCCCGCTCCCGGTAACTCCCAAAAGCGTCTGCAAACGTTCGCCCCCGGACAGGCCGTTCAAAAGCGACTTGATAGCCTGCGGTTGATCTCCCTGCGGGTTAAATGAACTGACTAATTTGAATAGCATATACTTATGGACAAATCTCCAGCGAAAGATCTATTGAAGGAGCTGAATGGGTAAGAAAACCTATCGAAATCCTGTCCACGCCTGTTTTCGCTATGCGTCTCACATTCCCTAACCTGACCCCGCCTGAATATTCAAGTAAAGGCCGCGGCCCTTTGCGCTTATTCTTTAAACTGACAGCCTTTCGCGCGTCCTCTATTTTCATGTTATCCAGCAGGATAATGTCGGCACCCGCTTCCAGCGCTTCCTTAAACTCTTTTAAATTTTCAACTTCTATCTCGACATTCTTGTATCCTTTGGCTTTCGATTTCCGCACAAGGCCAGCGATAACACTTTCGCTCGAGCCTAAAACCTGGAGCCTATGCCCCGCACCCTTGTGGTGCGGGGTCGAGCAATAAATATGATTATCCTTGATTAAAATTCCGTCCCAAAGCCCTGTCCTGTGATTACTTCCTCCGGCAACCTTTACGGCATGCTTTGCCAGGGCTCTCATGCCGGGCATTGTTTTTCTTGTATCAAATATCCCGGCTTTTGTTCCCTTAATTTCATCGACAAAACTCTTGGTCAGGGTAGCAATCCCGCATAAAGCTCCCAAAAAATTCAACGCTGTCCGCTCGCCTGTCAAAATATTCTTTACCGAACCTCTCAAAGACGCCACTTTTTTACCTTTTTTGACCACGTCCCCATCCTTTGCGAGCGGGCGAAAATTTATCTTTTCGTCCAGCACGTCAAATACCCACCGGGCAATATCGATCCCCGCGAGCACGCAAGGCTCTTTCGCTATAATACAGGCCGTGATGCTCGTGTCCTTGTCAAAGACAGAGGCATTCGTAATATCGCCACTACCCACATCTTCCCTTAACGCGCTCATTATTATGGGAAGTATATCTTCTTTGCTTATACCCATACGAATCTCTTTTTATCTGTTCGAGGCTAAGCCTCGAACAATATAAGGTTAATCCAGGCTTTTTATTGTTTCCTTTGTCCTTTTTATCTGCTCTTTCAGTTTTGAGCTTTTTTCTTTTTCTTGTTCTACTATTTTTTCAGGCGCCCTGGTAATAAACTTCTCATCTTTAAGCCGTACATCCGTAAAACGCAGTTGTTTTTCCAATTCAGCTATTTTTTTACCCAGCCTGTCTTTTTCCGCGCCGATATCTATAATGCCCTTTAAGGGGATAAATAAATTATAATCCTCAAGCACGGCTGTCGCGCACGCCTCAGGTTTTTTCAGGTCATCATCTATCACCAGATCTCCCAACCGCGCCAGATTTTTTATATAATCCCTGCCCGGTTCCAGGATATTGCCTTTTCCTTTTTTTAGAGGCTTGATAAAAACAGAAAACTTGACCGTATGCGGAATATTCATATCCGAACGTATATTCCTGGTGCTCACTATGATCGACTTAATCGTCTCCATTTCTTTTTCTATGCCCTTTTTTATGGTTTTTTTGTCAGAGACAGGCCAAGCCTCGGACATTATACTTTTTCTCTCCATTATATTCTGCCAGACTGCTTCAGTCACGAACGGCATGAACGGATGAAGCAGTTTAAGGGAATTCTCAAGCACATGCAGCAGTATCCGCTCCACGCTTTTCCTTTCCTTTGTCTCAGATCGGGAATTATCCATCAGGACAGGCTTTACCATCTCTACATACCAGTCACAAAAATCATGCCAGAAAAAGTCGTATATGACCGCTTCCGCCTCGTTAAACTTGTGTTTCTCCAATGATCCTGTGACGGCTTCTATAGCGCTGTTCAACTTGCTCAATATCCATTTATCCGCCAGGCTCGCGTCCGAGGCTATTTCCCCGCAAGGTTCCGCCTTAAAGCCTTTGATGTTCATCAATACGAACCGCGACGCGTTCCATATCTTGTTGGCGAAATTCCTGCCTATCTCGAATTTTTCTTTAGACAGAAAAACATCCTGGCCCGTAGCGGTTATCGCTATCATGCTATACCTCAGGGCATCTGTGCCGAACTCATCTATGATCTCTATTGGGTCTATTATATTACCCAGGGATTTTGACATTTTCTTACCTGTCAGGTCCCTTACTGTCCCGTGAAGATAAACGTCCTTGAAAGGCGCTTTCCCGGTAAACTCTATGCCGGCCATTATCATGCGCGCCACCCAGAAAAACAATATCTCCGGAGCTGTAACTAATGTATCGGTAGGATAAAAATACTCAAGATCTTTTGTCTTCTCGGGCCATCCAAGCACGGAGAACGGCCAAAGCCATGACGAAAACCACGTATCAAGCACATCTTCATCCTGGCGTATATTAGTAGATCCGCATTCAGGGCAACGCTCAGGCTTTGTTTTTGAAACAATGACCTCTCCGCACGCGTTACAGTAATAAACGGGCAAACGATGCCCCCACCATATCTGCCTGGATATACACCAATCCCGGATATTCTCCATCCAGTTAAGATAGACCTTAGTCCATCTCTTCGGTGTAAACTTGATATCGCCTCTTTTAACCGCTTCGATGGCGGGTTCGGCCAAGGGTTTCATCTTAACGAACCACTGGAGCGAAAGATATGGCTCTATCGCGGTATGACACCTGTAGCAATGTCCTACCGCGTGAGCATGCGCCTCTGTCTTGACCAGTAAACCCTGCTCATCTAATTCTTTCAATATGCCGGCGCGCGCCTCAAACCTATCCATGCCCTTATAGCGTCCGGCATTTTCGTTCATCGTAGCGTCTGAATTCATCACCAGGACACCTTCAAGCCCGTGCCTCTTTCCCATGGCAAAATCATTAGGATCATGCGCCGGTGTAACTTTTACCGCGCCTGTGCCAAACTTCTTATCTACAAAATCATCCTCTATTATAGTTATTTCGCGGCCGACGATCGGCAACACCAGTTTCTCTCCGATAAACTTTTTGTATCTTTTATCTTTCGGGTTCACCGCGACCGCGACATCACCAAGCATTGTCTCAGGCCTTGTAGTCGCCACCACTATACCTTGAGCCTTTTGAGTATCCTTAAATGGGTATCTTATATAATACAGTTTCCCTTCGGTATCCACATGAGGGGCTTCCTCGTCGGAAAGCGCTGTATGGCACCGTGGGCACCAGTTTATAATATAATTCCCCCTGTATATCAGCCCTCGTTTATAAAGACTGATGAAAGCCTCAAGCACTGCCTCCGAAAGTCCGGCGTCCATTGTAAAACGCGTCCTCTCCCAGTCACACGACGAGCCAAGCCTTTTCAACTGCTGTATTATCGTACTGCCATATTCCTCGCGCCATTTCCAGACCTCGTCTATAAATTTCTCTCGTCCGAAATCGTCCCTTTTTTTGCCCTGTTTAGCGATCTTTTTCTCAACGACATTCTGCGTAGCTATCCCGGCATGATCCGTACCCGGCACCCATAAGCTGGCAAACCCCTGCATCCGCTTCCAGCGTATTAAGATATCCTGGATAGTATTATTAAGGGCATGCCCCATATGCAAGATCCCTGTAACATTCGGCGGAGGAATAGTGATAGTAAATGGCTTTTTAGAATCCGAGGGAATGGTATGGAACAGGCCCTCTTTTTCCCATTTTGAATATATCGATTTCTCAAACTCCTGCGGATTATATCTGGAAGGAATATCTCTCATTATGAAATCCCAATATTTTAAACTCTAAATCCTAAAAAACTCAAAGTGTAACCAATGAGTTAACGGGGAGTGCCTGCCAATATTGTTCGAGCGAGGTCAAAGACCAAGTCGAGAATCAATGCTTTCGCTTCTCGACTCGCGAAGTTTACCCTGAGCGTAGTCGAAGGGCTCCGCTCGAAGGATATTTGCGCCTGGTAAAAGCTTTAAAGTACTTCTATTGACTCAAAATTCAAATATTCAAAACTATATCATTTAGTGTTTTGGATTTAACCTTTATTTACCTTATCTTTTAAGAGCTTATATTCCACGCTGTCCACCAGCGCCTGCCATGTCGCCTCTATCATATTTTCGGACACGCCTACCGTACCCCATGAAGATTTTTCATCCTGCGACTGGATAAGTACGCGCACTTTAGCGGCAGTTCCCGCTTTTTCATCCAGCACCCTTACCTTAAAATCAGACAGGTGCATCTTCGCGAGCGTCGGATAAAACTTGTTCAACGCTTTGCGCAACGCGTTATCCAGCGCGTTCACAGGCCCATCGCCCTCGGCAGCGGTATGTTCCTCTTTTCTGTTCACTTTTACCTTTATAGTAGCCTCTGAGATAAGGGTATTGTCCTCTCTCTTCTCAATGGTCACTTTAAAACCCTGTAAACTGAAGAACGATTTGTACTTTTTTAATGCCTTTTTCATCAATATCTCAAAAGAAGCGTCCGCCGCCTCAAAACAATACCCCTGGTTCTCAAGATTCTGTACTAATTTCAGGATCTTTTTGGTCTTAGGGTCATCTTTGGAGAGATCGAGTTCTATGTCCTTAGCTTTCAAGAAGATACTGGTCTTGCCCGATAGCTCGGAGATCAATATCCTCCTGTGGTTCCCCACTACCTCAGGTTTAACATGTTCGTAACTTTCAGGATTTTTCATAACAGCATTGACATGCACGCCGGCCTTATGGGCAAAAGCGCTTTTCCCCACAAACGGCTGGTTGTCCTGCTGCTTCATATTGGATATCTCACTCACATAACGCGATGCCTCTGTTATTTCTTTTAAATTAGCGTCAGAAAAACATCTATATCCCATCTTTAACTGAAGGTTCGGTATGATGACGCACAGGTCCGCGTTGCCGCACCTTTCGCCGTATCCATTTATGGTCCCTTGCACGATCCTACAGCCTGACTCCACCGCCGCGATACTGTTGGCAACCGCCATACCACTGTCATTATGCGTATGTATGCCCAGCGACACATCGTTAAACTCGCTGGATATAGCCCTTACGATTATCCCGAGCTCGTATGTTATCATCCCTCCATTGGTATCGCACAGCATTATAGCGTCACAGCCGCCTTTAATAGCGGCCCTGAGTGTTTCCATAGCATAATCTTTGTTCCTGACGTATCCGTCAAAAAAATGCTCGGCGTCATAAAAAACTTTGCGCTTTTTAGATTTAAGATAATGCACTGTCTCAGAGATCATGTCCAGGTTTTCCTGCAGTGACACCTTCAACACCTCTGTCACATGCATATCCCATGTCTTTCCAAAAATAGTAATAGTACCTGTTCCTGCTTTAAGTAAAGCTGCCAGATTAGGGTCTTCGGACGGACTGATCTTTGCCCTCTTTGTACTGCTGAAAGCTACTATTTCTGAATTTTTAAGCTTAATATCAGCGGCTTTCTTAAAAAACTCCATGTCCTTTGGGTTAGAGCCCGGCCAACCGCCTTCTATATAATGGACACCGAGAGCGTCTAATCTCTTAGTGATATTCAATTTATCTATTACTGAAAGGGAAATGCCTTCCCCTTGAGTCCCATCCCTTAATGTAGTGTCATAGATCTTAATCTGACGCATAAGATTCTCCTTTATTTCTTACCCAGGTCAAATGCCTTATGAATCGCCTGTACTGCCTTGTCAGAATATTTCTTGTTTATCACGCAGGATATCTTTATTTCAGACGTCGAGATCATATCCACGTTTATTTTCTTTGACGCCAAAGCGTCAAATAATTTAGCGGCTACGCCGGAATGGCTCCTCATGCCGACGCCGACTATCGAGATCTTAGCGATATCACTATTATATATAGAACCTTTTGCTTTTACCGCCTTGACTATTTGGTTCATCACCTGCTTAGTCCGGGCTAATTCCGCCACAGGCACAGTAAAAGAAACATCCGTATACCCTGTCCGGCTTATATTTTGGATTATCATATCAACATTTATATTGCTTTGGGCCAGACGCTTAAAAATAACCGCCGCTACGCCCGGCCTGTCAGGCACGCTGCAGATAGTAACTTTTGCCTCTCCTCTATTCGCGGTGACACCGCTGACAAGAACGTCTTCCATTGCTTTAACCTCCTTGGAAATTATCGTGCCTTCTTTGTTCGTAAAGCTTGACCTTATATGTAAAGGGACAGAGAACTTCTTCGCCACTTCCATGGAACGCGCCTGCATTACTTGCGCGCCGAGAGACGCCAGTTCAAGCATCTCTTCATAACTTATGCGCGAAAGTTTTTTCGCGTCCTTCACCACGCGCGGATCAGCGGTATATACACCTTCCACGTCAGTATAGATCTCACATACCTCGGCGTTGAGCGTCTTCGCGAGCGCCACAGCCGTAATGTCAGAACCGCCGCGTCCCAATGTGGTGATCTCATGCTCAGGATCGATCCCCTGGAACCCGGCCACTATTACTACCTTTTTCTTTTTTAATTCCCTTCTTATCCTGTCCGCGCTGACATCTACTATCTTTGCCTTTGTATGTGACCCATCCGTAAGTATCCCGACTTGCGCGCCCGTAAACGAAATAGCGTCGATACCCATCTTATGCAGCGCCATTGCCAAAAGCGCCATCGACACCTGCTCACCGGTCGATATGAGCATGTCCAGCTCTCTTTCGTTAGGCGCTGAGGTGATCTCTCCTGCGAGCTTCAGTAAATCATCAGTGGTGTCACCCAGGGCGGAAACCACCACCACGAGATTATGGCCGCGCCTGCTATACCCAGCCACTCTCTTTGCCACAGCCTTTATGCGCTCTGTATTGGCGACAGAAGAGCCGCCGTATTTTTGGACTATCAGGGAATTCGACACTTTAATCTCCTACATAAAAGCCAGCTAGATACAACTATAAAGGTAAGCGCGGCACTCGTAAATATTACCACAAACGTGGCAAAGAATCTATTCTTAATTTTAAAAAGTTCCTCTGATAAATACCTGCATATTCTCGTGGGGGTATCCAGCGTAGTAAGAATAAAAGCATTAAGCATCATTATTGCCGCTAAACTACCTTTGCCAAAAGCGCCTATGGGCCCAGACCCACCTTTGTCATTGCGAGGGCAAAGCCCGAAGCAATCTCAGGGAAAGTTAACTTCTCGACTTCGCTCGAAGAGTATCCAATATGGTTCGAGCGAGCGAAGCAAGTCGAGAACTGATACTTGCCCGAAGAATATTGTTCGAGCTTGCCCCGTTCCAAATACAAGATTTGGAACGGGGCTTGTCGAGAACTATCCTCGCAATAAATTTGGTTACCTTATAAAAAACTCCATCAGTTCATGGCCGCGCAAGATATGGAACTTGCTTGAACGCCCTTCTCTCTCATTGAAATAGACGGCATCATCAGGCTCGATATCAGTGCCGCACATCGCGAAACATACATTGTCCCTGGCATGAGTGCGCAGCGACAAAGGAGTCGCGTGATCCGCCAGGACCAATATCCTGTAATCTTCCCGCGAAGACTTAAAATGCTCAAGTATCGTCCCGACCACAAACTTATCGAACTTTTCTATGCTAGCGATCTTTTCTTTCATGTCCCCGTTATGCCCGGCTTCGTCAGGCGCTTCGACATGCACAAAAACAAAGTCTTTCTTTTTTAGCGACTCCAGGGCATACTGCGCCTTGCCCAAATAATTAGTATCATAATAACCGGTTGCCCCCGGCACATTAATAACATCAAGGCCTATGGTCTTACCTATGCCTTTGATCAAGTCTACCGCTGAAATTATAGACCCCTCGACCTTGTATAGTTCCAAAAACTTAGGCATGGAAGGTTTTGTCCCCTGCCCCCATAGCCAGATCATGTTCGCGGGATTCTCCTTTAGGTCAACGCGCACCCTGTTCACTTCATGCGCGGCAAGGACAGATATTGACTCGTTCATTAATCTTTTAACAAATTCAGCGCTATCGCCGCGCCTCGGCAGGAATTTTTTTATCTTTTTACCGCTAATATCGTGCGGCGGCGTGCATTTTACTTTTTGCAGGCCGGCCAGCTCTTCCTTATTATTGCATTTCAATATAACGATGTGCCTATAGCTGACTCCCGCGTAAAACCTTATATCTTTAGTGCTCATTTTAGCGTTCAACTCATCTATGAGCGAGCTCGCTTCTTTATTGGATATATGCCCCGCGCTATAATCAGCCATTTTATCATCGGATGATATAGTTACCAGATTACACCTGAACGCTATCTCATCCTTTTTCATGTCTATACCGATATTCACAGCTTCCAACGGGCCGCGGCCGCTGTAGTATTTATGGGGATTATATCCTAATATGGAGAGATTCGCCACGTCGCTGGCAGGAGCCATGTTCCTGGGTATCATATTAGTAAGTCCTATACGGCCTTTTTCGGCTATAAAATTCATGTTGGGTGTCTTGGCCGCTTCCAGGGGCGTTTTGCCGCCCAACTCTTCCATAGGCCTGTCAGTCATACCGTCTCCCACTAAAACTATATATTTCATACTAATGCCTTCTTTCCATTTTTCTGCTCATTGTCGGTTATCCATTTTTGTATCGAATCTCTCCTTACCCTCCAGCTGTCGCCTATTTTAAACGCCGGGATCCTGCCATCCCTTACATACTTATATATTGTCATAGGGTGAACATCGAGATATTCAGCGACATCTTTTACTGTCATTACCTGTTTAGCTTTGGTCACGTTATGCTCCTTTAAGTCCTGTTAAATCCAAGTATAAGAAAGTATAATGATTTTAACTTGCTTGTCAAGCACCCTACCGCTTAACTTCACAACAGTGCATTGCAGTTTTGTGAAGTTAAGGGTCAGGTGGATAGTTTTTCTATATGAGTATTGACTGAATCTGCCAGGCTTAGCAGGTTATAACCGCCTTCAAGGACTGAAACAACGCGGCCTTTGGCATATGCGACAGCGATATCCTTGACCAATTCTGTCATTTTGCCATAGCCCTTTTCAGTAAGATTGGTGGATGATAAGGGGTCGTTCTCATGACCGTCAAAGCCCGCTGATATCAATATAAACTCAGGTTTAAAATCCTTTGCCATAGGAATGACCATATCGCGGAATACTTTCATATATTCACTATCCCCGCTACCAGCGCTCATCGGTATATTTAAATTGTACCCCTTACCTTTTTCCTTGCCCCTATATTCACTTGAACCTGTTCCGGGATAATGCGGATACTGGTGCAGGCTTACGTAAAAAACTGAGGGGTCTTCATAAAATATCTCTTCCGTGCCATTTCCGTGATGCGCGTCCCAGTCTATGATCAATACGCGCTTTATGTTGTATTTTTTTTGGACATACCTCGCGCCTATGGCAACATTATTAAAAAGACAAAACCCCATCGCGCGACAATGCCCCGCGTGATGCCCCGGAGGCCTGACCGCGCAAAACGCGTTATCCGCATTACCGCCACAGACCAAGTCTATGGCCTTCATTACGCCGCCCGCGGCAAAAAGCGCCGCGATATACGAATCCTTTGAGGCAACCGTATCAGCGTCAAGCTTTCCTCCTCCGGCTATGCAGGTATCCTTTACGCTATTAATGTAACCCGGGGAATGGACCATGGCTATGTCACTCTCCATAGCAACATCAGGCTCGACAACCATCAGTTTGTCCATAAGCCCTGTTTTATTCAGTTTTCTAAAGATTGCTTTTAGCCTGGAAGGCCGTTCCGGATGATGCGGCCCTGTATCATGGCAAAGGTAAGCGGGATGGTAAATTAAAGAAGTGGTCATGATTCTAAGAATAATACATCAAGTTTAATCATTGGTTCAGTTCTCGACTCGGCCTTTGGCCTCGCTCGAACGATATTGGATATTCTTCGAGCGAGCCCTTCGACTGCGCTCAGGGTAAACTTCGTGAGTCGAGAAGCAAAAGCATTCGTTCTTCGCGAGCCCGGACATTATTGCTTTTCTGCCCTGCGGACCTCCCTTATAAATTCTTCCATCAGCTCTATGTTCTTTTTTCCCGGTTCAGATTCTATGCCGCTGGAAACATCTACGCCGTATGGCCTTATTTCTTTTATTACATCGTGGACATTGCCGGGATTAAGTCCTCCTGATATTATGAGCCGCCTGCCGTATTCCTTGGCCAGAACAGCTAAAGTCCTGTCAAATCCCGTACCTGTTCCGCCATACACACTGCTTTTATAGGCATCCAAGAGAAATGCATCCGCCGGGCAATCTTCTATAGAGGCGAGGCTATCTTTATCTCTGACCCTGATCGCTTTAATTAATTTTACGCCTTTAAATCTCAAAGTTTTAAAATTCAAACAATACTTCACGTCCTCGTCTCCATGTAACTGCGCGACGTTCAACCCGTATCTCTCTACACATTCTTCGATAAAGCCCAAGTCCTCATTAACAAAAACTCCTACGGTGCTGACAAAAAGCGGCAGGTTTTTTATTATCTCCCCTGCTTTTTCAGGGGCAACATAGCGTGGGCTGTCCTTAAAAAACACAAAGCCAAGAGCATCCGCTCCGGCGTCAACGGCCATACTTGCGTCTTTCATGGATGTTATCCCGCAAAACTTGACCCTGACATTCATGATACCACGTCCTCCCCCATGACTTCCCTTACTTTGGCGCCTATGTCGCTTGCCTCTAAAAATGTCGTGCCTACAAGAACCGCGTTTATTCCTTTTTGTTTTAGCGCCGCGATATCAGCATTGTTCCTTATGCCGCTTTCACTGATCTTTATTACCTCATTGGGGATCCGCGACGTCAATCTAAGCGCGTTTTCAGAATCCACCTTAAGCGTGCCAAGGTCCCTATTATTAATACCTATTATGCCGGCCCCTGCGACTATAGCCTTTTCCAGGTCAATATCGTCATGCACTTCTACTACGGAATCCATGCCTATCGTAGCCGCGAGATGCATAAAACTTTTTATCTGATCCTTTGTCAATATCCTGGCTATCAAGAGAATGGCATCGGCTC
>JAHIUV010000170.1 GCA_018817035.1 Candidatus Omnitrophota bacterium
AATAGGAGATTTATTGTTTGATACTTTTGGCAGGCCTGACGTTTTATTTTCTAATATGCGTAAAATGAAAATAGACCCGGCGGATATAAGGCATATTGTGATCTCTCATGACCACTGGGACCATGTCGCGGGATTATGGCCTTTGCTTTCCCTGAATAATCGGGTAAAGGTCTATGTCTGTCCGGGTTTTGATGATAGTTTTAAAGACCGGGTCCGCGCCGCCGGGGCGGAATTAGTCGAATCAGGGCATTTTTTGGAAATCAAGAAAGACCTTTTTACTACGGGGGAAATACATGGATTATATGCCGGCACGCAGATTTACGAACAGGCCCTTGTCTGTAGATCGCAAAAAGGCATCGTTATAATTACGGGTTGCGCTCATCCCGGTATAGTTGAAATCGTTAAGTACGTAAAAAAGTATTTTGAGCAGCCGGTAAATCTGCTTATAGGAGGATTTCATCTTAAAGATACGCCTGTTAGCCGCGTGAAAGATATTGTTGAGGAAATTAAAAATCTTGGCGTAGATCGTATAGCCCCGATGCATTGTACGGGCCGCCGGGCTGAAAGATTGTTAAAAGCGGCGTTTAAAGGGAATTTTCTTTCTGTAAAGGAAAAACGTAAATATATTATTGAATAGAAGAAACATAAACAGGAACTGATTTATATGCCGTACAGAGATTGTATTACCGGTTTTTTCTTTTGATATGAGAAGATTCATACTTTATTTAATAAGATGGCAATTAAGTACTCCTATACTCTGGCTGGTGGTAAGGAATTTAGGAGCAGGTTTATGGCAGACTGTAGGGGCTAATTTAATAGGAGGCAGTATATTTTTCTGGGTTGATAAATTTATATTTACTTCTAAAGCGGTCGAGATGCGGCATTTTAAAGAAAAGGGTATATGTGATGATTGCGGCAAAGGAGACTTTGTCGTAGTAACATCCGAAAAAAGGAGGGTTTAATATTGTGGATAAGAGAACAGATATTTTAGTCATAGGCGCCGGGCCCGCAGGAATAATAAGCGCAGTAACCGCGCGTAAATACTATCCGGATAAAAAAATCACGGTATTGAAAAGCATAAAGAACGGGGTTATCCCCTGCGGAATCCCCTATATGTTTTCAAGCCTAAAGAATCCCGAGGATAATAAATTAGGCACAGAGAGCTTAGAGAAGAATAATATCGAAGTCGTGGTAGGCGAGGCTGTAAAAATCAATAGGTCCGAAAAGACAATAGAAACTAAAGACTCTGATAAATACCTCTATGAAAAACTTATTTTGGCTGTAGGGTCGGATTCTATAGTCCCAGGGATACCGGGGATAGATAAAAAGGGTATTTACGCGATATATAAGGATATGGATTATTTAAAGAGGCTCATAGAAGAAGTTAAAAAAGGAAAAGACATATTAGTCCTCGGCGGCGGTTTTATAGGAATAGAGTTTGCTGATGAAATTTCCAGAATAGAAGGACGTAATGTTCATCTGGCGGAGGTTCTTCCGAATCTTCTGGCCAATTCCTTTGATAAGGAGTTCTCCGTATTTGTAGAAGAAAGACTCAAAGCAAAAGGCGTTGATATATTGACAAATAACCGCGTAACGGAATTCCTGGGAGATGGTAAAGTTGAGGGAGTGCGTTTTGAGAACGGGAGAGAGATTAAGGTAGACAGCGTTATTTTAGGGATAGGAGCTATACCCAGTACAAAATTAGCTCAGGATGCCGGATTGGATTTAGGAAAGGGTAAAGGCATATGGGTTGATGAATATATGCGCACAGTGGATCCGGATATATTTGCCGTAGGGGACTGCGCGGGCAAAAGAGATTTTTATACCAGAAGGGATGCACCTGTCATGCTTGCTTCGACCGCGACCGCGGAAGCAAGGATCGCAGGGGCAAACCTATATCAATTAAAGGTAGTAAGGGAAAACAAAGGCACAATTGCTATCTATTCTACATATATAGATGGCTTGGTTTTGGGATCGGCCGGTTTGACCGAGAATAGCGCTAAAAAAGAAGGCTTTGAGGTCGTTGTCGGTAATACGGAAGGCGTGGACAAGCATCCTAAGAATTTACCCGGTGTTAATAAAATAAAAGTTAAGCTTATTTTTTCTAAACAATCAGGAATATTGATGGGTGGGCAGGTCGCCGGAGGGATGTCCGCTGGGGAAATGATCAATATTATAGGCCTGGGGATTCAGCAGAGGATTTCAGCGATAGAACTCGAAACCTTGCAGATGGCTACGCATCCTTATTTGACAAGCGCTCCTACCATGTATCCGATTGTATTGGCCGCCCAGGCTGTTTCGGATAAAATGTGAATTGAAATTTTTCTTTGACTTAATAAATGCATATAAAGATATAGCCGGAGAAATTAAACGACTGAGTGTGGGACGCGTAGCTCCTACGCATCGTACCGGATGAAGAGCCGAGGTATTATTGAAAAAGACATTTGAAAGCGGTTTTATCAGAGCAAAAGAGAGGCCTAAAATTTGAACTTATGTTGAGGATTTTCTTTTTCGATGATATCCCGGATGGCTTTTATGAAATCCGTAGCTGATTTAAGAGCATTTTTAGCTTCTGTTTCTGAAATAGAAATACTTACTTCATATGTAAATATATTTCTTTTCCGCCGCATCTTATCAAAATGCTGCACCAATATTTTATATTTTTCTCCAAGAACAATTGATGAAAAGTCAACCACAGTTTTATGTTGATAACTATCATGCGGCCGATACCCCTTAAGCAGCATTAGAGCTCTTCCGGCGTGAAGCATTGCCGTATAAGCGATGGTAAAAGCGACTCCTTCATCAATCGCCATATTGGCTTGAGCAATCTTGATTTCCTTATAGGCTCTCGAGATCAAGTTTTCTATGGCCGTAAAATCTCTTTTTTGTTCTTTGATGAGGCCTTGTTTTAAATACTTTGAGATAAAATCGTCAAAAGTCATTTTCTCCTCCGATGAGAAAGATTTTTTTGCTTTGAGCGACTTCTTTGATGAACGGATCCTTCAACCTTTTCTTTTTCTTAATATCCTTATTTGTGTATATATTATAGTTAATCTCTCTTTTTAACTCTTTTTCGAGTTTACTTATCATTTCCACAAGTTTATTTTCATCCGGATTGCCTATTAAAAACAAATCAACGTCACTTTTTGCGTTATCCTCGTTTTTAGCATATGAACCGTATATAAACGCTGCCTTAATAGATTTTAAGGGAATCAACATTTTTGAGAGGGCACCTTGTACGCCTACGGTTTTAAAGACTATTGTTTTAAGTTCGCGATAAAGGGGGTAACCTTTATCAAGAGAATAATATAAAAGATTACCTTTCCTGGAAGACAAAAAAAGCCCGTCTTGCTCCAGCTTCATTAGTTCTTTGCGTAGCATGGAAACAGGAATATACAGTTCCCGCTCAAGCTCCCTTAAATAAAAGCTCTTATCGGGATTTGTGAAATATAGCCGAAATATTGCCTGCCGTGCTTTAGATTTGAAGATTTTTGTTATATCCATAACTTGTAACCTTTTTATATTACAATTGTAACCTTTTTATATTACAAAGTCAAGAGAGGATAGTTTGCTATTATCTATGAGGCGCACTTGACTTTATCATTCCGGTATGTTATATTTTTTGTATTAATATTCCTATTTGGAATATTAAATTGGGAGAAAAAGGAGTTTTTATGTACATTAAGATACTTACATGTCCAAAATGCAGGAATCAGGAAGATTTTGTGATAAAAGATTATGATGAGCGCGTAGTCTATACCTGTTGTATGTGCGGATACGAATGGGAAGAACACACATTAATCCGATGAAATAACAGTCAGGCTCTGTTCAAGGTTTCTGTTCGAGGCTAAGCCTCGAACATTTAGTTTGATCCCGGGTAAATTTTTACTTGGGATTTTTTATGTTAGGAAGTATAATAGGTGGGTATCAAATCGTCGATAT
>JAHIUV010000171.1 GCA_018817035.1 Candidatus Omnitrophota bacterium
CTTACTGTCCATACAATGCGGGTATCAATCAACGCTGCTCTTTAATTCATACCACCTGCCGGGGCCAAGAGGGCCGCTGGCTGTTAAAAATCCCCCATCCAGCATTTGTTTCAAATCCCTGGCTGCCGTAGGTATGGATATACTAAAGGCCTGCGCGTATTCTTTGCGCGTGATCTTCTTTGACCCTTTTAAATGTTCGATCAACTGCTGTTGACGTTTGTTTAATTTCGATAAAGGGGATTTGGGCATTTGTTGTTGTGGCACCGGCTGAATTCGCGGCAATATCTGAGGCGCCGGGAGAACAACTGGCGGATCAGGTTCAGGGGCAGGCAGTAGAGGTTCCGGCTTAGGTTTGGGCGGTTCAATATCCTGCTTTAAGATCATAGGCTTTATCTTTGCCTCAGGCATAGGCAATAATATAACAGGTTTTTTCTTTTCAGGTTGCTTGACCTGGGTCCTAAAAGCCGTCGGTTCCTTTATAGGGGCAGGTTTTAGTTTCGCGCCCGCGCGTCCTGTCAGAAACTCTGTAACAATAACATAAATACACGGTATTACAAAAAGTGTCAGGACTGTAGAAACAGCTAATCCACCCATAACAGTTATAGCCATCGGACTCTGTAATTCAGACCCTTCAGACATGCCCAATGCCAGGGGAGCGAGGCCTAATACTGTAGTCATCGTCGTCATAAATATAGGACGAAGCCTTGTCTTGCTTGACTCTACTACGGCCTCGATCAATTCGACTCCTTTTTCGCGCAATCTATTTATGCTATCTATAAGGATAATCCCGTTATTTACAACGATACCTCCTAATATTATAACGCCGAGTATAACGACGACGCTTATAGGCGTCTTGGTCAGATAGAGAGCCGCGAGCACACCCATAAGAGACAAAGGCACTGTGAACATAATAATAAAAGGCTGCCACAGCGATTCAAACTGCGCTGCCATTATCATATATACAAGAAGTATTGATAATAATAGCGCGAATTTAAGGGAATCGAAAGATTCGCTCATCTGTTGGCTTTCTCCTGACAATGTTATAGAAATATCTTTTTCAGAATCCTTTAGCCCCCTATTGCCGAAACCGACCTTTTCAGCCTCTATCTTTTTTATCAACGTCCCTATATCAGATATTACTTTATCCAATGCCCTGTCTGATATATTTGCCGTTACAAAAACTGCCCTCTGCTGGTCAACCCTTTTTATCTCGGTCGGGCCTACTCCCTGTGTTATATAAGCGACCTCTGAGAGCGGCACCTCTATATCAAGAGGCGAATGGATAAGTATATTCCTTAGGCTTGAAAGCCTCGAACGCGCCTCTTTTCTCAATCTCACTCTCACATCTATCTCCCTGCCATCCTCTTTAAATTTAGTGGCTACGACACCTTTTATCCCGGTATGCGCTGCCTGAGAGATAACACTCGCCGAAAGGTTATAGAGCGCGGCCCTGTCCTTTATTATGTTTACTTTTGTTTCAGGGGAAGGCTGCGTAAGGCTTGTACGGATACCATAAATGCCTTCTATATTTTCCAGTCCCTTTTTAACATACTTAGAAACTTCTTCTATCTTTTCAAGGGCTTTTCCTTTTATTTCAATTACTATCGGCGCGGACCCCTGAAGCGCGCTCTTAAAAATACTTTCCTGCAAAACATATTCGATCGCTACTCCCTCAAGATTAATTTTATCCAGCCTGCCCTTAAGGCCTTCTATTATCTTGGAGGTAGGGACTTGCCTGCCGCTTTTCTTCAGCGCCACTATGATCTGGGCTTGGTGAGAACCCATTGTCTCAAGCCCCTGCGCATAGTCTTTTTTCTTGCTCGAGCCTATACTTACAGAGATGCCCTCGATTTCTTTCGTGTCAAAAAGTGCCCGCTCTATCTTTTTCGAGATGCCGTCAGTAATATCCAGTTTGGTACCGCTGGGCATATTGATCTTCATTATGAATTCACGCTGATCGACTTTTGGCATAAACTCCTTATCCACCACCAAAAACAGTCCCATGCTCAGGATAAATATAATAAGTATCGAGATCAAAAATATCCATTTATGCCTCAAGACCTTCGGCAGGGCCCGCGCGTAAAAAGATTTAATATTAAACGCGCTCGCGTCTTTCTTGTCTTTATTATTATGCGCGGCGGGATTTAGTGGGGCAGATATTTGACCTGTCCTTATTGCCGCGAGCCGCGGTATCAAGGAAAGCGCCACTACGAGAGAAGCTAGAAGCGAGAACGTTACGGTAAAAGCCAGTTCTTTGAACAACTGGCCGGCTACCCCTACCACGAATATCATAGGCAAAAACACGGCTACAGTCGTTAACGTGGATGAAAAAATGGCCGCGGCTACTTCATTGGCTCCTGATTTTGCCGCCTCTTTTATGTCTTTTTTCTCATGGAACTTGTTGTAGATATTTTCTATAACGACTATCGCGTTATCCACCAGCATACCTATTCCCAGGGCCAGCCCTCCCAGGGAAAGCATGTTAAGGGTGATGCCGTTAAAATACATAAGGCTAAACGCCACCATAATAGATATGGGCATGGAAAAAGCAACTATGAGCGAAGCCTTTATATTCCTCAGGAAGACAAAAAGAACCAAAAAAGCGAGTAAGCCTCCCTGAATAGCCGCGGTCATAACTCCCCGGATCGATTTTTTTATGAATATGGACTGGTCATATATCACATTAACATCCATTCCTGAAGGCAGGTCTTTTTTTATCTCCCCCAGCCTGGCGCGCACCTTCTGGGCAATACGCATGGTATTGGAACCTGCCTGTTTCTGGATAGATATGGATATATTCTCATTACCGTTATAACGGGAAATGCTGGTCTTTTCCTGGAAAGTATCTTTTATCTCCGCTATGTCCTTTAAATATATAAGTCGGGATTCTTTTGCATAAGATCCTTTTTGGCCCTGTTTAACGTCCGGCATAGGCTGTTGCTTTTCCCGGTCATCCTTGCCTACTATAGTCTCTTTTATCTCGGAAAGTACCTTAAATTCTCCCATCGTCCTTATAAGATATTCATAAAAATGCTCTTCTATCGTTCCCGCGGGATAATTTAAATTTGAGGATTTCAGCCCATCGACTATCTTTGTTATGGAAACATGCGACGCGTAAAGCCTGCCCTCATCGACCGATACCAGTATTTCCCTTTCGAGTCCGCCGCTTATATTGCACGAGGCTACGCCTTCGACTTTTTCCAGTTCATCTTTTATGAATTTTCTTGAAAGCCTCAAAAGCTCAGCTGAAGATTTATTGCCGGTAATGCTTAATGTCATTACAGGCAATTCAAACGGATTAAATTTCATTACTATAGGATCCGCTGACCCCAGAGGCAGTCTTTCTTTGATAAGGTCTATTTTTTCCCGGACTCCGAGCGACGCGAAATCCATGTTAGCGCCCCAGTCAAATTCAGCGGTAACTATTGAAATGCCTTCTTTTGAAATAGAACTTATGCGTTTGAGTTTACTTACTGTGCCGACAGCCTCTTCAACTATCTTAGTGATCAGGGTCTCTACTTCTTCAGGCGCGGCATTTTCATAAGAGGTAACTATGGTAAGTTGCGGGTAAGTAATAGAAGGGAAAAGTTCCCTGGGAAGCCTCGTAAGGGATATAAGGCCCAGCATCAACACCCCCAGGAAAAACATGGAGGTTGTAACAGGTCTGTTTACTGAAAAATCCGGTAATTTCATTCTTCACGTAGGTCACTGCTCTTTAACTTCACAACAGTGCAATGCACTGTTGTGAAGTTAGGGCTTTTATTCGGATGCTGGTTCCTGTATTTCTACTATATTTACAGGCATGCCGTCCTTAAGCTCTTGCGGCGTATCTACTACTACTATATCTCCTTCACTCAGGCCTGAGGCAATGACTGTGTAATCAGTAGTCACATACGCGACATCAACAGTCCTTGAGAGAGCTTCGTTATTTTCGTTTACCACAAATAATTGGTAGCCTTGATCTGTCTTATTTAAACTTACACTGGGAACGACTATAGCATTGCTAAACTCAGCTACGGTAATCATGGCCCTCGCGAACATGCCCGGAAGCAGCATCGCGTCTTCATTTTTTATTCTCACTCTTACCGTAAGGGTCCTGGATTTTCCCTCTATCAGGGGAAACACATTGTCCGTTATGCCATTAAAAGTCATTCCGGGATACGCGTCTACTGTAACCGTCACAGGCTGACCGAGCGCGATCTTGTCTATGTCCTTCTCTACTATTCCCAGGTCTACAAAAACCTCCATTATGTCGTATAAAGTAGCCATTTTATCGTTAGGCGTCACAAATTCTCCGACTTCCGAGTCCCTTGAACCAAGGACACCATCGCGCGGCGCTAAAAGATTTGTCTTTCCTAGTTCAGCGTTAGCTGATTCAAGTTCTACTTTGGCTGACTCTACCTGAAGCCCGGCGCTTTTAGCCTCCAGTTGCACTTCCTCCAATTTAACCTTGATAATACCGCCTATTTTATAAAGACTTTCATGGATCTCTAATTTTTTAAGCGCCGCGAGCTCCTGGGTCTTCGCTGAATCCAGTTTACTTTGGGCATAATCGACTTTTAGCTGAGCGTCTTTTTTATCAAGCACCGCTATAAGGTCTTTTTTATAAATAACGTCCCCTTCCCTGAAATTTATTTCCTGTATAATGCCATTTATCTCGAACTTTAAAGTTATTTCCAAGGAGCCTTTTACCAGGCCCATAACAGGAAGATCATCCCTGAAATCCTGGGCAGCTACCCTGTAACACCTTACTGACACAGCCTGGTTCGCGGAACTCAAACCATCGGGCATTGCCTGTCCGGGCTCTGCCGTAGCAGCCTGTTCCTTGTTTCCCGAAAGCATGTCAGGCAAACCGATATTTTTATCCGGAGATTTTTTTAACAGTGTAAGCCCCCAGATAACCGCGAAACCAATAACCCACAAAAGTATAAACCCTATCAATAATCTTTTAGATTTCTTCAATTTTTATTCCCCTTTAATAGTGCAAAGTAGTTTACTCAGTTTTGCGTAGCTAAGGTTTTATTACTGTTCTCGACAAGCTCGAACAATATTTTTAAGACAAAGTCCTGAGCTTGTCGAAGGACAATATTCTTCGAGCGGAGTCCCGAAATATCGGGACGAAGTCGAGAAGATATAAAGTCAGCATGTTTTATTACAATATCTCCCCTTTAGCCAGCCTGAAGCTGCCGTCGTCAATGAATAAACTATATCCCGTGGCTTTGTTTAATTTAGCCAGAGATTGGTATAAACTACCCATTGCCTCTATATAATACGATCTCTCGTCAGCCAGATTAATATGCGCCTGCATGAGTTCTGACAGCGCTATTTCGTTTAACTCCGCCCGCGCCTTGGCGATCTTCAGCTCTTCCCGCCTCTGCGCTATTTTGTTAAGATTGGACCTTGTCTGGATGATCCCTTTTTTGTAATTCAGGTATGTTTCTTTGACCTCTTTTAAAATAGCCATCCTGACCTGCTCAAGTTCATCGGCGGCTTTTTTAAACGCTATCGAAGCTGATTTTTTCTCGGAAAAACTTTGCAGATTATCTAAAAAAGATAACTCAAATGCTCTGCTGACTGACCCCGTCCTTGAGGTCTGGCCGTGTTTTTCGCTGGTCTCATCTTTTGTATAAGAAGTGGCAAGTGTATTTCCTCCGAGCGGCTTAGATACCTTAAACCCAAGATACCAGTCATTATCCATATTTAAACTTTCTGATTCGTAAGCTCCTCCGGACTTGCCATACGTCCCGGTCAAATCCACTTTTAATTGATCCTTGGTCTCAGCTATCTTTTTCTCGTACTCATTAAACTCCAGCATATGTTCTTTTGATCTCAAGTCAGGCCTGTTTCGCAAGGCAAGCTCAACGCATTCATCAAGCCTTACATCCACATCTATCGGACGCAATGCCTCTATGGATTCCAGATCTGTGTCAATGCCGAGTATGCCATCTATATTTTCTATATTCATTGATTGCTCAAGGGTGATCTTAGCCAGGAGAAGATCATTTTCGCTGGAGACCAACTGATAATCTATCTGTTTTATTTGCGACTCTACCTGTAAAAATTCAGCGCGGGTGCTTAGTTCGATATCATATCTCTTTTTAGCTATATCAAATATTTTTTCCGCGTCTTCCAGCAGGGACTTCTGTAATTTTATACTGGCCTTAGCGGACAGATATGAATAGAACGCTGTTTCCACTTCAGATCTCAGGTCTTGCCTGACCTTATCATAGTTTTCCCTTGACGCCTTCATATTGCTGACAGCCTGGTCAACCGCATACTTAAGCCTCCATCCGTAATACAATGGGTATTCAAATTTGACCTTATACTCCTTGTCCGTAAAATCTTCCGCTACCCCTGTAGTCTTTCCTATAGTCTCCATATAATTCAAGCTTGCTGCCGGATAAAGCGCCCTTCTTGCCTCTCTTATCTTTAACCTCGAAAGTTCTATTTCATCCTGAGCAATTTTTACGGCCATATCATTTTCCAACGCGACATCAACCGCGTCTTCCATGTTCATGGTCAAATCTATCATGGTCTGGTCTTTTTCCTTTGGTTCTGATACACGGCTCATAAGACGAGGGCCTTTATATTCTTTTATATCAAATATTATAGGGATATCTATCCAGCGTTCTGCATTTCCTAATTCTTCAGGAAAAGGCTGGTATTTGTCATACATCCAAACTGCTTTAAGACATATGTTATCTAGCTCAATATTACTAGACGATTCAGAAATATACGCGTCTTTTAGTTCACCCCATGGAGATAGAAGCATTTTTAATTTCAATTCCCCTGTGGAGTCATCAAGCGCTGATTGATCAGGATCCCCGATGGAATTACTGATATCTTTTGACAAACCAATGATATAGTTTGAGATTGCTTCTGTACTAGGAATATATGAGAATGATATGGTAGGATTAGCTACTATAAATAAAAGAGTTACAAAAAAATAAATCCCTATGATACGCTTGATACGCATACTTTCTCCTTGTAATGGAGAAGTATATCATATTGATACTGTTTTGTCAATAGTGATATGGTGATACGGTTATACTGTTCCGTAACTTCACAAAACTGCAATGCACTGTGAAGTTACGGCAATAGGAGTGATACGGTTTAGGCTTTTATAAAAACGTCTCTTATGACAACGCTGGCAGCGCCTAGGGCAACCGCGTCTTTTCCAAGGTGCGCTGGTATTATTTTAACTATACTTGCGGGTTCTTCAAAGGCCCATTTTCTTACTGTTCTTCTTAATGGTTCCAAAAATAAACTACCGGCTTTTTCTATTCCTCCGCCTATAATAACTATCTCAGGATTGAATAAATTCGTAAGGTACGCTACCCTTACTCCCAGGTTTACGGCCGCGTCTTCTAATAGTTCTATGGCAAGAGTATCTCCTGATTTAGCCGCTTCTATTATTCCTTCTACAGTTATACTGTCCAGGTCTTTCTTTGACTGTCCGGCTATACCTGTCTTTATGCCTCCCTCTTCTATTAATTTCCTTGCCTGATTTACAAGTCCCAGGTCCAGTCCCAAAGGAAGTAAAAACGATAAATTCTTCGAAAGTTTAAGATATTCCCCGTTCCTTGGATAATTAACTCTTATCTCTCCCGCGGACCCACTGGCTCCGCAATAAATACCGCCTTTTATAATAATACCACTGCCTACATCAGAATACATATAAACCACATCCTGCACATCCATAGGAAGGGCATGCATCTTTTCTCCGAACGCCGCAAATGTAGCGTCATTGCCAAGAAAAGACGGCATATTAAACCTCTGCTCAATAAGGCCTTTTATAGACACATAACTTGTGCGTATACCATCCTTACTTGAGTCTCTTACCGTGCCCAGGCTTTCATCTACAACACCGCCGACTCCGATGCCTACGCCCTTGATCCTGTCCTTAGCAACTCCTTTTTTGGACATTAATTCCTCTATAAGATCCAGGGAACCTTCAATGATCCTGTCCATGCTGTCTTTTTCTCTTTTCTTCTCGACCCTTGTTACGATCCTGCCGGAAAGATCTGTGACAACGCCTATCATAGTCGCGCCTTCCGCGCTCATGTGTCCCAGGTCAAGGCCTATAGCATAGCCCTGATCATCCCTTAGTTTAACTAAAGTGGGTTTCCTGCCTCCGGAAGAAGACTCCATTCCGCTCTCTATAACCAGATTCTCATTAATATAGGTATTTATATAATTTGATACAGTTACTATATTAAGGTCTGTGGCCTTTGATATGTCAGCTCTCGTAATAGGCCCGTTCCTGCGAATAAGTTCCAATATGGAAAAATTTTTCTTCTCATGATCCGAAAGAGAATGACCCCCGAAAACCTGATTCTTCACTATAGGCATAACAAACCCTCCTTGTTAAAATTTTCTGTTATAGTACATTCTTACTATATGCTGTGTATCCAAAGCTGACAATGACCACTTTGCCGGGGCTTCCAGATCTTGTATAGGCGTATAAGCGACATATTCCCCAAATAACAAACTAAACTTCTGGTCTTCGTCTATGATATAATCCATTTGCGCGAAAATATTATGATGACCGTCATACTGTACGCCCTCGCCCTGAGTCTGCTTGTATACATCTATCATTTTAGAATATATATATTTAAAACCAAACATAAGTTTAGAACTATATTTGTAATCCATTTCCAATCCAAAATGATTTACATTATCATCCAGTCCGATCGTGTGTTCGTTCACATTGCGCGTAAAACTCAATATACCTGTAAGTTTGGCTATCGGTTTAAAAATAAGTTTTGTCTTATAGATATCATAATAATCATAGGGCGGTAGATCGAAAAAACCCTGGTCATACAAAAAAGGGACCATCTTATCAAGAAGCATGCCATCTTTGGTCTCCGTAGTAACGTAAGAATCGTTCAGCAGTCCGCGCGGACAATCACTGGGATCATTGGTCCTCTCATAAACACTTTCCCACGCCAAGGAATCAGTAAAATCATATCTCACGCCAAACGCAAAATTCCCCACAGACGGGTCCTCACCATCAACGATATCTGAATTTTCCAAGAATGTATCATCCTCGCTATAATAATCCGTAAATCCGTATGAAGTCTTGGCATATATCAAAGAGTCATAACCGGCAATTGTATCAGGAAGATGTTGGTACATAGCCAACCCCTTTAAAGTAAGCTTTGGAATCTTTTTATAAGTAGTTTCCATCCTCGCTACGGTTTCCACATATTTACCATTATCCTTGTGGACGTTCCTGAAATTGGCTTTCGCGTCCAACGCGTGTTCGGGAAATTCTTTTGATGTTTCGAGCCCCAGGACAACACGGCCCCTGTCAACGCCATCTCCTATAGCAATGGCCTCATCCCCTTCATATAGCTCCGAAAACCTTATGTGCTTACTGTAAAACTGGTCGCGCCGTGTATATCTATAGTTAGAAAGGCCGGGATAAAAATCCTGGGCCATGTACTTCAGTGAAATTTTTGTCTTAAAAGGTTCACTCTTGAAACCCAGGCCATAGGCAAATCCATCATAAGAAGTTTCCATGCCGTTTGCCTCGTCCACGCTGGTCTTACTGCCTGCTATTTCCGCGAATGCCTGCCAGTCAGAAGTAATATCATACGCGGCGTCAAAACCCAAGACATGATTTTGCGCCTCAACGCTTCCTTGATTCATTCCACCTTTAAATGTATAAATAGAACCTATAGTCAAGTCATCCGTGACATCTGTCTTTGTCCTGAAGGCAGCGGGCGTACTTGTAACGTTTTCATAATCATCCCATAAGCTCATGGGAGTAGCCACTGTCATATCGTATGAACTGTTATCTAAAAAATCCCCGCTCAGAGAAACTCCGCGTAAAAACGCCAGCCTTTGGGTATCACTGTCTCTGGAGACGAAAGACAAACTCCTTATCCATCTTCCCTTTTTGACAGGGAGGTCTCCGCTGTCAGGATAAAATATCCTGCTGGGTTCGTAAGCGTCAAGCCACGGGCTCTCTTCCCAGTAAACGTGGTTATTGGAAAGCGTTAAAGGGTCATCAGAGGTCAATGCCTGCGCCTGGTCGCCTATCAGAAAAACGCGCGAATTAAAGGTCTCATCCTCATTCACATAATCCACCCACAGTTTCCTGATAGGCATATATTGCCAGTCTATATCCGTACCAGTGGGTATGGGATCGAAATTAGTGGCCCAATCAGTGAGTCCCGTAGGCCTGTTTGCCGTGGTCTCTCCGTCAACGATTTTGATCTCGTTAAGATTTATTATATTACCTTTCTCTGAACGATATATCTCATTCAAGGTGCTTCGGGAGTTCGACCAATATTTCAGGGTCATATCCACCCTGTCACCGCCGGCGGTAGAAGCGACACTCACATCTTTTGTCCCCACGAAAGTCCATGGATCTATCACTATCTCAGTGTAAGCATTAAACCCTGTATCCTTAGCCGTATCTATATTTACCCTAAGCCTGTCATATATTTTAGCGTCATAAGTATTATGCCTGTCCTGACCCCATAAATAACGCCAGCTCTTCTCGAAAGGTACGCCTACCTTATCAGCATTAGCGTCTTTCCATATAATATCCTGAGAAGTAACTCCTATGCCTAACTGTATCTCACCTGTTATCTGCAGTGGCTGGCCGCGTTCATCACTCGCATATTCTTCTTCCTGCTCATAGTCTGTATAGTAATCAGGTTCTATCTCGGCATAACGCTTATTTTGCTCAAAATCAGACTCTCTTTCAAAATCATCCACACTCCTGAAAGAATTAAATTTTCCCTTGGCGCGCATATCGAGCTCAGCATTGACAAGATCCAGATATCCCTGCGCCTCGTCATTTTTGGAATCAAGACTCACAGACCTTTCCAGGATATCTTTCGCGTCGTAAAGTTTCCCGGAGCGATAATACTCCACACCTTTACTATATAAGCCAAAACTTTCGGCAACATACTGCCCCTCGGCATAACAAGGCACAGACGAAAATATCATCGCCGATATAACTATTATATTAATTAAACTAAATTTGGCTTTTTTCATATAATAAAATTTCTGTCTTTATGTTCTCGACAAGCTCGAACAATATTCTTCGAGCGAGCGCATAGCGAGTCGAGAAGCCCCAAAACCAGCAAAGCTTGCTCCTTCGCAATGACACGCTACCTCTTCCAGAGTTCCTTTAAGACAAAGTATGCCTTAGTGGGCTTACGTTCGTCAAGTCCGGCCTTGCTTTTTATTAATGAACATATACCCCACCACTCTTCATTTATATTCAAATTCTGAGGAGCCTTTATGTCAAAATAGTACGCTCCGTTAGACCAACTGCTCGCGATATCATGAATACGCCAGCCGTATTCATATGTCTCATTGAATTTCCACCATTCATCAGTCCATTCAAACACAAAACCGCCAAGACAGTTACCTACGCCGTTCCCGGAAAAGGTATTCTTTTCTATCTCTTTCCACTCCGCCTCTATAAATTCCGCCTGTATGCCTTCATCCTCCTCATCCAAAAACGCGTTATACCTGTCACAGCCAAATTCAGTTATAAGCACCGGCTTTTTGAATTTCCTGTCCGCTTCCCTGAAAAAACTCCCAAACGCTTTACCTCTATATATAGAACAACCAAGGATATCAATATCTGGGGTGACTTCTCCGGCAACGTCTATATCAGTAAGTTCGGCATTCGCCAATAAAACAGGGTGGTTAGGATCTATCTTATGGATCTCTTTAGCGACTTCATTGACAAAAGAATAATAGATCCTTGCCCTTGCCTGCCTCTTTAAATAAGGGTCATTCATGTTTTCTATTTCAGTTGTCGTCCATAGATTTATCGTCTGCGGTCCATAAGAAAAAGAAACATTGTTCTCATTCCCAAGTATCCAGCATAAAATACCTTTTTCATTCTTATACGTCTCAACCATGCTCAGGACATCTTTTTTTACTTTTTCGCGAAAAGCAGCGTCGGCATAGTTAGGATCATCCCAGAACCCAAGCCAATGGCCCATGACCGTCCTGATCCCGAATTTACCATAAAGATCTTTTATGACTTTTTTTGTGACATCCTCACTCTCTCCGGGCTGATAGACCCTTATAGTATTTACACCCATTACCTTCATAAGCTTGCCATCATAAATGTGAGGCTTGGCGGGATCACTCCAAAAGTCATACTTGTGATTGCCCCCTATCGGTACAGGGCTGTATACCACACCCTTTACCACATACGGCTTATCGCCTATCATCAATTGAAAACGGTTACTTTCTGATTTTTTTATATAAACTTTCGGAATGCCGGCATTGGACAGCATAATATAGCCCAATATTACTAATAAAATTACGGAAATTATGGTTATAAAAAGTTTTTTCATTTTTTGTCCCCCTTCCAAATCTGTCCGCCTTGGCTGACAGATTTGGAAGGATGATAAATCCATGAACACACAAGCCATAAGAACATAATCGATGAGCTAACAGAGGGAGGTAATTAAATTTTTATTGTTCGAGCGAAGTCCGCTGAAAGCGGACGTAGTCGAGAACATAACCAGCTTCTCGACTCACTCCGTTCGCTCGAAGAATAACACCCCTATTAACTTCACCGGTCACATAAGAGCATAAGTTTTTACTTATGCTCTTATGGTGTGCGCTTATACGTTTACTTATTCGTACCTTATATCATCCAGGTAAAAAGTAGCGCCATCAGGATTAACATCCAGATTGGTCGCCCAGGCAAAGCCCCCGCTGATATAGCTAAGGTCTTTTCCCCTGAGATCTATTTCATACTGTTTCCAGTCAGTTGTTAAAAGTACCGGACCTATGCCGGCTATATCCGAATCAGGATAGAGTCCTGTTATGCCGCCTAACTTAAACTCTTCTATCCTCTCTCCGCCGTTCTCTCCCCTGGCCCAGAATGTAAGTTTCGTTGCCCCGGTGAGATCATATCCACCTTTTCTGTCACCCCAATTATTGGCGGGGCTCTGCCAGTAAACTCCGCACCATCTTGCGCCCTGGCTTATCGCATTGGAATATACTGTCTTTATACAGGTAGAACCGGAGTATGGGTTATCAAAACTGGATATATCGATTTTTACATCAGAATAGTCACCCATATATCCTGATAGAATATAATGGTTATCAGGAGATCTGCCGTCTGTGTAAACAGGAAATGCCTTGAACGAACTCACAGCAGGCACTTCCTCTTCCATAGCGTAATCATCCTCATAATCATAAGAATAATCCGCTTTCGCGTATTGTGCATTCTGGTCAGATTCTGCATTGAATTCCTCGGAATACTGACGCTCATTAGAACCTCCGCAACTCGCTATGCTGAATAGCATAAGCCCCGATATTACCAACAACGTCAAACTTAAACTTCTCTTCATTGCCTACCTCCTTGTTTTATTTTTGTCTTATAATATCTGTCAACCGTAAACTGTTAACCAAACACCCCCTTTCAATCCGTCCACATTTCCTGATAAGTAAAATATGCTTTTTTCATCTGCCTCATGAATGGGCTGTTCTCTCCGTCGCCCTGGCTGGTAATACCGAGCCATTCTTCGTAATTCCATCCGTCAGGAAACGGACCTGACCAATTTCTTTCAGCGTCGTGAAGTAAAGGCTCATACGCCTTCCACCATTCATCCTGCCATTCAAATAGCACCCCACCTATCGAGTTACCTACTCCTCCTCGGCCCGCTGAATTATAAAAAATATCTTTCCAGCTTTCCTTTAAATAGTCAGATTGCCTTTCTTCGGCAATTTGGCGCGATTTATACTCCATGTAGCTCGGGCATCCGTATTCAGTAATAAGAATGGGCTTATCACAAACCATCCTGGCATTTTTCCA
>JAHIUV010000025.1 GCA_018817035.1 Candidatus Omnitrophota bacterium
CCTCAGTGTCTTTGCTCAGCGCCGGGAACAATTGATGCTTCCTTTCAAATATTCTTCGAGCGAAGCCGAGAAGCTCGCTCAGGCAATATCCTTCGAGCGAAGTCCCGAAGTATCGGGACGAAGTCGAGAAGAACATTTTGCGCCCTATGACAGGTTATCTTTTACTATCTTTATTATCTCTTCCCTGCTTATAGGTTTCATATAAAAAATAGTATTACCTACTGCCTGGTCATGCTGCTCAAGCAGGTTTCCCAGCCTTGATAGAAACCCTGAGATTATGCATATCTTTGCCTCAGAGTCTATCACTCTCAGTTCTTTTAATAGTTCCTTACCATCTTTATCAGGTAGGTTAAGGTCTAAAAAAGTAAGGTGGATTTTCTTTGACCTGAACAAAGCTATAGCTTTTTCCGCGTTATCGGCAAAGTCCAGTTCATAATCGAATGTCTCCAGGACTGACTTGAAGGCGCCCCTTATAAGTTCGTCATCATCGATTATCAAAATACGCTTCCTGCCTTCTTTTCCCTCCAGGAGTTGTTTCGTTGTTTTTAGCAGCAAATCCTTAAAAACAGGTTTGCGCATGATTTTATCCACTGCGCCTTCTTTTATAAGCAGTAAGTATTCAGCCATCTTATCATCGGACATCGCGGTCACGATACAGACTTTAGTGTCCTTCTTGACCTTCTTTATTTCCCTAAAAGTATCCAACCCGCCCATCCCCGGCATATGTATGTCCAGATATATAAGGTCATAATCAGCGCTTTTTATTTTCTCTATGCCGCTTTCTCCGCTAAGTGACGTGTCCACCTCATAACCTTCTTTTTCCAGGGTAGATTTTACCCCGCTGCATACAGTCTCGTCGTCATCTATTATAAGTATTCTTGGCATGCAAGCCTCCTTTTTTAAGGTTTATCCGCGGGGCAGGGACACTACTACTTCCGTACCCTGTCCTTTTTCGGAATGAAACTCTATTTTGCCATTATGCTGTTCTATTATAGTCTTCGCTATAGACATACCTATGCCAAGGCCTCTTCCCACGGGCTTTGTCGTAAAAAACGGGTCAAAGATCTTTGACATATCCTCTTTTTTTATACCACATCCTGAATCTTTTATTTTTACCTTCACCATATCGTTTTCCAGATAAGTCTTAACAACTATTTCTTTGTTGCCGCTTTTCAAAACAGCGTCTTTCGCGTTCAAAAATATATTCATCAGGACCTGCTGCATCGGGTTCCGCGCTATACTGACAAGCGGTAGGTTCCCGGTATAGTCCTTTACCAGGCTTATTTTATTCAGTTCGAATTCATGGAGCACCAGGGGAATGGTCAGGTCAATAACATCATTTATATTCTCTTTTTCTAAACGCAGTTTTTCTTTGCGCGAGAACGCGAGAAGCTTTGATATGACATCCGCTATTCTCTTAAGGCCATTCTCGATCTGTAACAATGTTTTATACTCAGGGGAAGATCTGTCCTTTTCCGAGGAAATACTCTGCGCCAACAACATTACGCCCATCAACGGATTATTTATCTCATGCGCCATGCCGGCTGACATTGTCCCAAGGGCCGCCATTTTTTCCGCCTGGATCAGCTGTTCCTGCATAGCTTTGAGGTCTTCGTAAGCCTTTTTGATCTCCTGTTCAGCTTTTTTGCGTTCAGTAATATCGACGTTCACTTCCGCCACCAGCCAATTGCCTTTTTCATCCTTAAAAGGTATTGTGGTGACCTGGACAGGCCGATTGCCCTCCTTCGCTAATATCTCTTCAGTGACTACGCGCTCTTTTGTTTCAAATGCCTTTACTATCCCGCAATCAGGACAGACCCTGCTCTTACCCATAAAATACTCATAACATTTCTTACCCGCGGGATCGCCGTAAACTTTACGCCATTCAGGATCGATATATTTTATATTAAAATCAAAATCAATTATATCAATGCCTGTCTTGGTCACCCCAAGTATATATTCCAGTTGCCTCTGCAATGTCCTGAGGTCCAATTCCACCTGCCTGCGATTAGCGATCTCTTTATTTAGCTCGTTAACGGAAGTGGTTGACTTTTTCAAATCAGAGGTCATTTTATTAAAAGACCTGGCCAAGGAACCCACCTCATCTTTTGACCTGATCTCTACCCTGGCATCCAAATCACCCTTTCCTATTTTGATCGTCGCCTGAATAAGTTTTTTTAATGATTTTATGATGGAGTGCGATATTAATACACCTACTATGATAGAGAATATGGCGATAAGAAATGATATAAAATAGAGCTTCTTCTTTAACCTGAACGCGGGAGAAAACACTTCTTCCGTATCATGCGTCACTATCAATATCCAACCCAGGCCTTTATAGTTCCGGTATCCTTTGGAATAGGCATAAGAAAAAAGCTCTTTTTTTCCATTGGTATAGTCGCTTTTCTCGATAAAATAACTCCCGTCTTTTTTATCATATAGAATTTTAGCTAAAAGCTCAGGGACAACACTCTCAAATATCCTGAACTTTTCGCTGGAATAGATGACATTCCCTTCTTTGGTGAGTAATTTTACCTGCATGGTCTTGTGTGACTTATGAAGGCCTTCGGGCTCAAATTCTTTAAGTATACCTATCGCGTCTTTTATGTTCAAGACCGCTTTCATAACACCAAGAAAATTACCGCCATCATCCTTGATCTCCGCGCAAATATCAACGGAATAAACACCGGAGCTTTCATCATATCCCGCATCAGAAACATAAACACCGTCCCTCTTGGCCGCCTGCCACCATTCTTCATCCGCCTGATAATAATCTATAGTCTTTCCGGTCTGGGCGACATTAACCCCATATTTATTTGTAATAAACATCTCCACAAATACCCTGTATCCGTACCTATCAGCGTAAAACTCTTCTAATTCCATCTCCTCCCTCAACGCGCGCGACAGGTC
>JAHIUV010000026.1 GCA_018817035.1 Candidatus Omnitrophota bacterium
GCCATCCAGCATTTCCTTCTGCTCAGGCGTGACATTGCCAAGACTTCCTTTTACCACCATATCCGTGTTGCCTTTTATGACCGTGAGCGGCGTCCTGAACTCATGCGCGACATTAGCCACAAAGTCGGACTTGATCCTGTCTAATTCTTTTAGCTTCTTGTTTGCCGCTTCCAGCTCGACTTTTTTGGCCGCTATCTCTTTCTGAAGCCTCTCTCTTTCTTTCTCGGCCCTGAACGCGTTGATCGCGTTATGTATGACAAGTGGAAGGCCCGACTCAAAACCTTTTTCGCGGATCACGTAATCATAGGCACCTTGACGCATTGCCTGCGTGGCAAATTCCTCATCACCTTTATTAGCCATCATTATTACCGGGCCATGAAGGTCCTTATACTGCAGATCAGAAAGTATCTCAAATCCGTTCGCTCCGGGCAAGTCATACGAAAGAAGTATTACGTCAAATTCAACTTCCTCCACCTTCTTAAGTAAATTGTCTTCCCTCTGAGCCCAGGACACATTATAAAGATTTTCTGATGGCCTAGCCAAGGTTTCTTTTATACCCATGATGTTCCGGGAATCAAATTCTATTACCAATACCTTCAACGCTTCGTTTTCCATAGTTATATCTCCGCCAGGGCTTTTATCTCTTCAATATGGGACAGAGTTTCTTTTTCGCCCTGCTTAACGAAATCCTCAACACGATAAAAGTCTGTGGCCTCAGCGTCAAAGAATACAGGCCTCAATACCACATTGGCCTTTTTACAGCTGTTCTCGGCCAGCATGTACTCCATTGATTGTATACTGGTCATAATAACGTCGAATATATTCGGCGTCAAAAGCTTTCTCAGGGCATTCCTGAGGCCTAAACGCGCTTTTACGTAAAAAGAACCTTCGCGCATGGCCTTTTTTTCTCTTTCGGCCCTTTTCCTGAGCGCCATGTTTCTTTCATATATATCCTCAGGGCCGGGCATAACGTTCACAGCTATGATCTTTTTTACCCCTTGCTTAAGCAGCGCGCCTACGGGAACAGGGTCAGATATCCCGCCATCAACCATTACCCTTCCATGGTCTACCTTAGGCTTGAATATACCCGGCACGGCTATGCTCATGTATACCGCCTCGACAAGAAGTCCTTTTTCTACAGCGAACGTTTGCCTGTTTGCCAGGTCATACACCATTATCTTAACAGGTATTTTTAAATCTTCAAATGTTTTTTCTCCTAAAAAGCTCCTGATAAATTTTTTAAGTCTCCTGCCTATCAAAATACCGGAAATGGGCATGCCAAAATCCAGCAGCTTCATTACATTAAGCTTACTCTTTAATTTCCCGGCAATGCGCTCTATCTCATCCGAAGACATGCCCAGTCCCCACATGCTGGCCATGAGCGCGCCTATGCTTGAACCCGACATGATATCTATTGGGATGTTGTTCTTTTCCAATACCCTAAAAACCCCTATATGCGCTATCCCAAAAGCCGCGCCGCTCCCAAGCGCCAGGCCCAAAAGCCGTCCTGTTTCTTTTTTGGCTATCCGCAAAATAGCCTTCGCGTATTCTGAGGAATGAGCCTTTACTACAACAGGGATACCTTCAGGGCCTACTGAAGGTTCAAGAATACCGGATTCAGGTAAAATATCCCATACGTCCCTCCTTATGAGCCAGGATATTTCCTCGAGAGAAAACCTATCAAATATATCCAGCCTGCTTACGACCATTTTCATTTTATCATGCGCTTCACTTGCCCCGTCTTTGATCAGCTCTTCCAGAAATTTACGCGCGCTGTCAAGGCTTGACCTCTCGGATTCCACAAAAAAATGTATCGAATCAAAAGAACCCTGCAGTTCATTTATTGAATTCACCTCCGAAGAAAGATTTACCACTATATACGAGTAATCTTTTTTAACGTCATTAATATCCTGTTTCCTGATCCTCCCGGGATTTAAAAAATCTATACCGATATTCGGGTTCAATTTGGCCTTACAGGACTGGTCCATATTGATGAACAAGACCTTGTCCTTTATGAGTCCTGCCATAGCCGCGGAAAGATTTATAGCGTATTCCGTCCTTCCGTGGCTGTTGCGGACACTGTAAACTCCTATGACTTTTTTACCGTGCTTTATGCTGTCCATATCCTCTTTGTCCTCGGGTATCCTATGCCCAATATCAAAGCCAGGTCAACCGATCCCCTGCCAGGCACCAGCTTTTCTTTAAGGCAGAGCTCGGCTTCTCTCTTCATGGGAAATAAAAGCCTTTTAACCGCGTCGCGCGGCAAGGCCTTATGTCGGGAAAACAGCCCTTGCTTACCCGTAAAGTCGCTCCTGATGATATCCGGGACTTTTAGCCTGTCACCAAAATTATCCTCAAGTATTTTTCCTGCCCTGTACGCTACTTCAGGTCCAATATCTTTTATTAGCTTCAAAGGCCCGACAGGCATGCCGAACTCAAGCATAACGTTATCAATGTCCTCCGGCGAAAAACCATCCATGACCATGAACACGGCCTCATTCAAATACGGTAAAAGCATCCTGTTGACCAAAAACCCCGGACTATCCTTGACTACTATCGCTGTCCTGTCCAACCTGCGCAAAAGACCCATAGCTGAGTCCAGCGTAGCTTTGCCGGTAGATGAGGACAATATTACCTCCACCAGTTTCATCTTATACGCGGGGTTAAAAAAATGTAATCCCAGAAAACGCGAGGCATCGCTAAGAGAGCCTGATAATTCCTCTATCGAGATACAAGAAGTATTAGTAGCCAGCATCGCGTCCTTGCGTATTTTTTTTTCCACATCACTTAAAAAAGTCTTTTTTTTCGAAATATCTTCGGTTATAGCTTCTATGAAGATATCCGCGTTATTAAACAAAGGTTTTCCAAAAACTATATTTTTAATTTTTCGCGCGGTTTCTTCTTTTGTATAAAGATCCAGATTGGTTGCTTCCTTATATATATCCTTTATGCGGACTACAGCGTTTTTTAAAACCTTCTCATCCCTGTCAAAGATATCAACAGATATACCCGTCCTTGAATTAATCAGATAAGCAATGCCCATACCCATTGTGCCCGCGCCCGCTATCACGCAATGTTTTAGATCAGCGCTGTTCGAGGCTAAGCCTCGAACATTACGAGACAACAGGTATGAAGATAACGCGTTTTTGGCTTCTTCCTGAAATATCTTTTTAGCCAGGACATTTCTTTCATATTCGTCCGCCGCGGTCATATTTTTTAAATTTCTGGAGTAGGGATAAGTCTTTAGGAGACCTGAGTAAGGAATTTTTTTTGATCCGGGAATTATCCTGTCGACTATGCCCAGACGCTTGGCCTCTTTCGCGCCTATGAACTCGCCCGTATCCATAAGTTTTTTCGCCCTTGATTCACCTATCCTCCGTGCCAACCTGTGAGGACCGCCAAAACCGGGTATAATGCCGAGATTTATCTCAGGAAGGGAAAACCGTGCCCTCTTGCTATCAATAGCGATAATATAGTCGCAAGCGAGCGCTAGTTCCATGCCTCCGCCGACACAAGCGCCGCCCACTATAGCAAAACTGGGCATAGCGAGTCTTTCTATCCTATTGAACAGTTCCTGCCCTTTTTTGCATAACTCAAGCGCTTCTTCTTTTGTGCGGATCACCGCCAATTCTTTTATGTCAGCGCCAGCGATAAAAATACCGCTTTTACCGCTGACAAAGAATAGCCCCTTGATATTGCCGGTATTATTCTCGACATCATCGATTATCCGCTCTAAAGCATTGAGATTTTTAACTGAAAGGACGTTGACCCTGGAATTAGGGTCATTAAACTCTATGATCCCTACCCCGCGATCTTCCCTGTAAACCACCATAAACCCTCATAGCAAAGACAAGAAGACAAAAAAAGAAGCCGATAAAGATTGATCGTATTGCACGATCAGGCTTGGCCTTAGAGAATAAGGCGCGCTCAGTAACTTTATCGGCTTCAATAATAGTATATCATATCCCACGGAAAATTCAAGTGCGCTACAAGATCCACAGTGTCAAAAACTTTGCTGACGTTATGTCTTCTCGACTATGTCCCGATACTTCGGGACAAGCTCGGGACTTTGTCTTAAAATATTGTTCGAGCGAACGCAGTGAGTCGAGAACCATAATAAAATCTTTGTCAAATAAAAGTCAGCAA
>JAHIUV010000027.1 GCA_018817035.1 Candidatus Omnitrophota bacterium
CATGCATAAGAAGGACCTTTGTTTTTATGAGCTCATTATCTATTACCCCGGCTGTGAGTTTCAATGCGCTAAGCACGGGAATCCCATTTTTCAGGAGAGAAGAAAGCGTCCCCGAAAACCTGAAAAATTCAGAACTCTTTATAAGCCTTCCCAAAACAGGTAATTTCAACTTGATCTTATCTATTGCTATTTTTACCACGGGACTGGAGGCTGATCTTTTATAGAAAAATACGGCCAGGATCAGTAAACCCGCCAAAAGGCTCCAGAAATCCCTTAAAAAATCACTGACACCTATAAGCGCTCTGGTCGCGAAAGGAAGCGTCTCCCCCATATCTACGAGCATACCTGTAATCTTTGGCACGACGAATACCATCATAATAATTACGGTGGCAATGCCTACTACTGCCATGAGCGCGGGATAAGCCAGCGCGGCAAGTATCTTGGACCGCACGGCAAGTTGTTTTTCCAAAAATTCAGAAATATTCCCAAGGGCTTCTTTAAGAAGTCCACCCTCTTCCCCTGAACGTGCCAGATTCACATATAAAGTGGGAAATGCCCTAGGATATGACCTCAAAGCTTCCGAGAGCGAACTGCCATTTTTTATCATATTCCTTATTCCGTTCACTATCTCTCTTAAGACGCGTCCGGCTGTCTGATTCTCGACCATGAGTAACGCGTCGTAAAGCGGCAGGCCTGAATCTAAGAGTTCCGAAAGCTCTCTTGTGAATATCGCGAGATCTTTTATTTCTACATGCCTTGTTTTTTCCTTAGGCGAGTCGGGCGCGGCCTTGACCCATAGCGGATAACAACCAGACCTCATCAGCTGTCTTGCCGCGGAAAGTTCAGAATCAGCCTCGATCTCAGATTCTATAATTTTCGCGGATGATGTCTTTGCCCTGTATAAAAAAACAGCCATCGCGTACCCGCCCCTATGAATCTTTTTCAGTTACCCTCATTACTTCACTTATTGTCGTAAGGCCTTTCTTGATCTTTTCCCAGCCGTCCATGCGGAGAGTGCGCATGCCCAGCGCCAAAGCTTTTTTTCTTATCCTGCCTGACGGCGCCCTGCTCAAGATCAATTCGCGAATATCTCCTGTAACAGGCAAAAATTCATATATTCCCGTGCGGCCCTTAAATCCCGTAAACCTGCAGGATTCACAGCCCACGCCCTCATAAAAAACTACCTTATTCATATCATCTTTTGCGCCAAATTCCTTTATCGTTTCGCTGTCAGGTTTTTTCTCAAGTTTACATTCCGGACAAATAAGCCTTATCAGCCGCTGGGCGATAAAACATTCCACGGAACTCGCCAATAGATACGGCTCAGCTCCCATATCAAGCAAGCGTGCAACTCCTCCCGCGGCGTCATTTGTATGTAAGGTGCTTAAGACAAGATGGCCTGTCAGCGCGGCGCGTATCGTGATCTCAGACGTCTCAATATCCCTTACCTCTCCCACCATCATAATATCAGGATCGTGCCTGAGCATAAAACGCAGACCCGTGGCAAAACCTAAACCTATAAAAGGATTGACCTGGACCTGGGTTATGCCTTTTAGCTGATATTCGATCGGGTCCTCTATTGTTATGATCTTTTTATCGGCGCTGTTAACTCTGGATAAGGACGCGTATAACGTAGTGGTCTTGCCGCTGCCCGTAGGCCCGGTTACAAAAATAATGCCATGCGGTTTTTTTATAAGGTCCAAAAGGATGTCCATATCCGATCCTGAGAGCCCAAGGCCGCTCAAACTATAAAGCATACTGCCGCTCAGGATCCTCAGGTCAGCGCTTTCGCCGAATTGCGTCGGAAGCATCGACACTCTCAGATCCAGATCTTCATCTCCCGCCTTTACTTTCATCCTGCCGTCCTGAGGCTTACGGCGTTCCGCGATATCCAGGCGCGCCATGATCTTTATCCTTGAAATTATAGCGGCGTGAAAACGTCTCGCGTTTTGCGGCACGGGCATATCATACAATATCCCGTCTATCCTGTTTCTTATCCTTAATTCATCCTCATAGGGCTCGATATGGATATCAGTGGCCCTGTTCTTTACCGCCTGAACCAGAACCTGGTTCACGAACCTTATTATCGACGCGTCCCCGGAAAGCCCTTCGATATCTATATCCTCGGTTTCAGGCAAAGGTAATATACTGTTAGGTGAGTCATTTTGTCCTAAAATGCCCTCTATTGTCTCCGCGCCTATGCCATAATATTCTTTTATAGCGTCAGCGATATCTCTCTCATCAGCCAAAACCCCTTCCACGTCAAGCCCGACCAGCAATTTTATGTCATCAAGCACGCCCGGATCCATAGGCGGCGCAAGAGCAACGGTGAGACTATTTTCTTTAAGTTTTACGGGAAAAATCTTGTAGTGGCAGGCAATTCTTGCCGGGATTTTTAGCAATACTTCGGGAGAGATGGCCAATTCTTTTATTTTAACATAAGGAATATCGAATATTATAGCGGAATTGGATTTTGAAAAAGATAAAATGCTTCCTGGCATACATTGTGGATTTTATCACAAGAAAGCAAGTTTGTCATCGCAAAATTTTATAAAGGAATAATGAGTGAGTTAATAGGGGTACTTTAAAGCTTTTACCGGACGCAAATATCCTTCGAGCGAAGCAGAGCGTAGTCGAGAAGCATACTCAGAAAGTTCTCGACTCGTTTCACTCGCTCGAACAATATTGGCATACAATCCCCGATAACTCACCGGTTACTTACAGGATTAAAGTTTTTTAGCGCAGAGCGTGGCGTTATGGCCCCCGAAACCCAGGGAATTCGACAAAGTAACGTTAACTTTTTCTTTGCGCGCGGTATTAGGCACATAGTCAAGGTCACAGTCAGGGTCAGGAGTTTCGTAATTGATAGTCGGCGGGATAATGTCGTTCTTTATTGCCAGGCAGCACGCGACAAATTCCACTCCTCCGGCGGCCCCCAATAAATGGCCTGTCATGGATTTCGTGGATGAGACAGCTATTTTTTTCGCGCGATCATTGAATACTTTTTTTATCGCGAGTGTTTCCACCTTGTCATTAAGATAGGTGGATGTGCCGTGTGCATTTATGTAAGATATATCCTCTGTCTTCATACCGGCGTCTTTAATCGCGTTCGCCATACATCTGGCAGGGCTTTCGGCTGACGGATCAGGGGCAGTCATATGATAACCGTCGCCACTCATCCCAAAGCCCGCGAGCTCAGCGTAGATCTTAGCGTTCCTTTTCTTCGCGTGTTCGTATTCCTCCAATATAACTATGCCTGAGCCCTCGGCTATAACAAATCCGTCCCTGTTCTTATCGAAAGGCCTGCTTGCCTTTTCAGGGGCATCATTACGGGTAGAAAGCGCTCTTAACGCGCAAAAGCCTCCGACACCGAGCGCCGTTATACAGCTTTCTGTTCCTCCTGTTATCATAACGTCAGCATCGCCGTTCTGTATTATCCTAAAAGCATTACCTATGGCATGTGAACCCGCGGCGCACGCGGTCGTGGTACATGAATTCGGACCTTTTACATTAAGCATTATCGAGATATGCCCTGACGCCATATTTACTATAAGCATCGGGATAAGAAAAGGTGTGATCCTGGAAGGGCCTTTTTCAAGTATGATCTTGTATTGTTCCTCTATTATACGCAGGCTCCCTATGCCGGAACCTACCAAAACGCCTATATTAAAAGGGTCTTCTTTTGTAATATCTATCCCTGAATCATCAAACGCTTCTTTGGCCGCTGTAACCGCAAACTGGACAAATTTCTCCATGCGCCTGAGTTCTTTTTTTGGAATAAACGGATGCGGGACAAAATTTTTGATCTCTCCGGCTACGCGAGAATCATAATCCTTGCAGTCAAAGCTGGTCAACGGCCCGACACCGTTTTTTCCTTTGATAAGAGCAGACCAGAACTCATCCTTATTATTCCCTACCGGAGAAATAACGCCTAATCCTGTAACAACGACCCTACGCTTCATAATATCACACCCTTAAAAATAAGGGGCTAGAAGAGAATCAAGTTTGTTTCCCTCTCCTCTAACCCCTTTATATCAAGATAACACAACAATGTTACTTCTTGTCTGATTTTTCTTCTATATATTTAATAGCATCGCCTACGGTAGCGATCTTTTCGGCATCTTCATCCGGAATCTCTACCCCGAATTCCTCTTCAAGAGCCATGACCAGCTCTACTGTATCAAGAGAATCCGCTCCGAGGTCATCGATAAAAGAAGCCTCCGGCACCACTTCTTCCGGCTTTACACCAAGTTGTTCTGCTATTATTGACTTTACTTTCTCTACAACCGCCATTTTGCACCCTCCTTTTATACTGCTTATTACATCAACATACCACCATCGATCTGTATAACCTGACCTGTTATATAAGAAGATCTTTCGCTTGAAAGGAATAAAGCAAGGTCCGCGACATCTTTCGGCTCGCCAAATCTCCCAAGCGGTATAGCGGATAACATTCTTTTCTGCACATCTTCTGACAATTTAGCCGTCATCTCTGTTCTTATGAAACCCGGCGCTATAGCGTTAACACAAACACCGCGGGAAGCCAGCTCTTTTGCCACACTCTTGGTAAGGCCTATTATGCCTGCCTTGGAAGCGGCGTAATTCGCCTGACCAATGTTACCCATTATTCCAATGATCGAAGCAAGGTTCACTATCTTGCCGGAACGCTGCTTTAGCATAACTTTCGCGGCGGCCTTTGTGCAAATAAAACAGCCTTTTAGGTTTACCGCTATGACCTTATCCCAATCCTCATCAGACATTCTTAGGACAAGACCGTCTTTTGTTATGCCTGCGTTGTTAATAAGTATATCTAATCTGCCGTATTTGTCAAGAATTTTATCCATGGTCTCCTGCACATCTTTTGTGCTGGTAACGTCTGTCTTAAGGCCTATGGATTTCCTGCCCATGTCCTCGATCTCTTTAGCGGTTGCCTGGGCTTCTTCAAGATTTACATCGCATATTACTACATCAGCGCCTTCCCCGGCAAAACCAAGAGCTATCTCTTTACCTATCCCCCTGGCGCCTCCGGTTACAAGAGCGACTTTTCCTTCCAGATTAAATTCACACATGTTCTCCTCCTTATTATCCTTTGAATTTCCTCACTACAAGAGCTGAATTTTTCCCTCCAAAACCAAATGAATTTTTAAGCATAACCTCTACATTTGCCTTCCTGGCCTTATTAGGGACATAGTCGAGGTCGCAGTCAGGGTCAGGTGTTTCATAGTTTATCGTAGGCGGGATAACACCCTCTTCTAAAGCCACCAGCGCGCCTATCAGCTCTACGCTTCCGGCAGCGCCTATCAGATGCCCTATCATGGATTTAACGGAACTTATCGCGAGCTTATGCGCGTGTTCGCCAAACACTTCCTTTAATATGGCTGTCTCATTAGCGTCATTTATAGGAGTTGATGTGCCATGCGCGTTTACATAATCTACATCTTCAGGCCGCACATTAGCATCTTTTAAAGCATACCTGAGCGCCCTTATTGCCTGTTTGCCTGAAGGTTCAGGCTTAGTCATGTGATACGCGTCACACGTCATACCAAAGCCAACTATTTCTCCATATATATGAGCGTTACGCGCCAAAGCATGCTCGAGATCTTCCAGTATCAAAATACCGGAACCCTCAGACAGGACAAAACCATCCCTTTCCTTATCAAAAGGCCTCGAGGCTTTTTCAGGAGCATCATTCCTTCGGGACAATGCCCTTAACACGCAGAACGCGCTAAGTATAGGCGGAAATATAGGCGCATCCGCTCCTCCCATTATTATTATATCTAATTTTCTATTCCTGATCGCGTCAAACGCGTATCCCATAGCGTCCGAAGCGGAAGAACAGGCTGTTGCTATGGAAAAACTTGGGCCATTGATGCCCAACTCTATGGATATCTGGCTTGAAGGCGCGTCGGGAAAGGAGGCTATAGCGGTAAATGTATTTATCTTCATCGGCCCCTTATCCCTAAACACATTATGTTGTTCCAGTATCATGCCGTGGCCCGCCATCGCGGTCCCTATCATGACACCTATGCGCTCAGGATCCTCGTTGCTTATTTTCAGAGCGGCATCCTCTACAGCCATCTTAGCGGCTGAAACCGCCAGATGAGAAGTGCGGTCCATTCTCTTTAGCTGTTTATGCGAAATAAACTCTGCCGGATCAAAATCAATCTCACCGGCAAACTGGGTAGGGAACGGGCTGGGATCAAACCGCGTGATGCGTCTTATTCCTGAGCGGCCCTCTTTAAGGGCATCCCAAAATGAACGCTTACCTGTGCCGTTAGGCGCGACAACTCCAAGACCTGTTATAACGACTCGCCTGTTCATGCTCTTTTTCCTATAAATATCATCAACCGTAACTTCTCGACTCGCGAAGTTTACCCTGAGCGTAATCGAAGGGCTCGCTCGAAGAATATTGTTCGAGCCTGCCCCGTTCCAAATCGAAAATTTGGTATGGGGCGTAGTCGAAGGGCTCGCTCGAAGAATATTGTTCGAGCGAAGTCCGCCAGAGGCGGACGGAGTCGAGAACTAAAGTTATGATTCGCATCGTCTTACTGAATGTTTTCTAAATCAAGGTCTTGCGCTTTGTCTATATTGTAGACTTTTAAATCCGCGTCTATCCTGCGCATAAGGCCTTTCAGGATTTTGCCGGGACCTATTTCAAAAAACGTGTTGACGCCTGAAGACGCGATCTTTTTTACGGATTCTTCCCAACGAACAGGGCTATATAACTGCTTAACAAGATTTTCCTTGATCTCTTCGGGAGTCTTTGCGTAATCAGCCGTGACGTTACTCACTACATCTATCTCCGGCGATAAAAAATTTACTCTATCAAGTTCTAGCCTTAATAACTCCGCGGCTTCTTTCATCAAAGAAGAATGAAATCCTCCGCTCACATTAAGCGCTATGGCTTTTTTGGCGCCTTTTTCCTTTGCCAGCGACATTGCCTTATCCACGTATTCTTTTGCGCCTGATATCACTATTTGTCCGGGGCAGTTCAGATTGGCTATCTCCGCGCCGCTCTCTTTACAAACAAAATCAAGGTCCTCGAGCGAAAGGCCGATTATAGAGGCCATGCTTCCAGGATTTTTCTGCGAAGCCTTTTCCATTAACTCTCCGCGCCTGCGCACAAGCCGCACGGCAGATGAAAAAGATATACTACTCGAAGCCGCAAGCGCCGTAAGTTCACCAAGACTAAGTCCGGCGCAAGCAACCACATCCAAACCTTGCCTGTCGTTCATAGAGCCCAGAGCCCTAAGAGCAGCCATGCTGGCAACAAAAATACATACCTGACTATTAGCCGTCCGAGTAAGTTCCTCTATAGGGCCTTCAAAACAAAGCTTTTTTATTTTTACTTCAGGGAGAATATCCTCCGCGTCGTCAAAAACTTTTTTCGACTCAGGATAACTATCATATAATTCCCTACCCATGCCTATATATTGCGCGCCCTGCCCCGGAAAGATATAACAGGCTTTATTCATATCATGTCCCTTTTGCTTATAACTTAAAGCTTACGGCTTATAGCTAAAATCACCACTTTATCACTACCGCGCCGTAGGTAAGGCCTCCGCCGAAAGCCACCAGCACGACATTATCACCTTTTTTCAATCCCTTTTGCTGGCCCGCTTCAACCAAGGCAACCGCTGTCGAAGCCGCGGACATATTGCCGTATTTTTCTATGTTCATGAAAATCTTGTCCTGGGGCACTCCCAGCCGCTTTGCTACTGCCAATAATATCCTAATATTAGCCTGATGAGGTATAAAAAGTTTTATATCTTCCGGCGCAAGGCCTGCTTTTTTAATAGCGTTATTAGCGGCTTCGACCATTATCCTTACGGCTATCTTGAAAACTTCATTACCTTCCATCTTAAGAAAATGCAGCCTGTCTTTAACAGTATTGACTGTCGCTGGCAACCTGGAACCTCCGGCGGGTACGTTTAAAAGATGCCCGCCTGAACCGTCAGCTCCCATAAAACTGGAAAGTATTTTCCTGTCGGAGGTTCTGCCTAAAACACACGCTCCTGCCCCATCCCCAAACAATATACAGGTAGAGCGATCTTTCCAATCAACAATGCTGCTCAGCTTCTCCGCGCCTATTACTAAAATATTATTATAACAACCCGAGTTTATAAATTGCCGCGCCACTACCAGAGCAAATACAAATCCAGAGCAAGCCGCGTTAATATCAAACGCGGCCGCGTTTTTTGCGCCTATTTTATCCTGGATGACGCAAGCAGTGGCGGGAAATGCCATGTCAGGAGTAATCGTGGCCACTATAATCAAATCTATGTCCTCGGCTTTTAATCCGGCGTCGCTAATGGCAGCCACGGCCGCCTTTACGCCCATGTCACTTGTAGCCATTTCTTTTGCGGCTATCCTTCTTTCTTTGATACCGGTGCGGCTCATTATCCATTCATCCGAAGTATCTACCACCCTTTCCAGGTCGCTATTTGTTATTTTTTTTGACGGCAAAAAACATCCCAGCCCCAATATCCCGGCATCTATCATCATTACTCCTCCCTATATTATATTAGACTTTTTCTACAATATGCTGATTAACGCTCTTGGCCACTTCTTCTCCGGCTACCCTGATGGCGTTCTTTATCGCCTTGGCATTTGAAGAACCGTGGCCTATTATGCAGGTCGCGTCGATGCCCAAAAGCGGAGCGCCACCGTATTCGGCATAATCCATCTTACTCTTTAAAGAGTAAAGGGCTTTTCTGCCTAATAATCCTGAGAGCCTTGCCATAAAACTACTTTTAAGCGCGCGTTTAAGCATTTCCATCATCACATGAGCAGTGCTCTCTATGACCTTAAGCGCGACATTTCCCACAAGGCCGTCACAGACTATGACATCGCAATCCCCAACAAAAAGATCCCTGCCTTCGATGTTTCCTATAAAATTCAATCCTGAATTTTCCAGCAGAATATACGCCTCTTTCAAAGAACCTGTGCCCTTAGATTCTTCTTCTCCGACATTCAAAAGCCCTACGCGGGGAGATCTATTATTCAATATATATTCCGAATAGGCGCTTCCCATTATCGCGTATTGCAAGAGATGCTTTGGCTTGGCGTCTATATTAGCTCCGCCGTCTATCATCAGCGCCGCGCCTTTCAGCGTAGGCATGACTAATCCTATGCCCGCTCTCTCTATTCCCGGCAATAACCTGCATTTAAGAGTAGCGGCGCATACCATCGCGCCCGTATTCCCAGCGCTGACTATAGCATCGACCTTTTTCTCTTTAGCGAGGTTTGCCAGTATAACTATAGACGATTGTTTTTTTCTTCTGACGCTTATTACAGGCTGTTCTTGCATGCCAATAACTTCTTCGGCATGATGAATCGATATATTCTCAGGTATAGGCCTGTGTTTTTCGAGTTCCTTTTTAATGATGTCGCTTTTGCCGACTAGGAGGATATCATAATCAAACTCCCTGGCAGCAAGAACCGCTCCTTCTATCTCAGCCGCGGGAGCATTATCAGACCCCATAGCATCCAACGCTATTTTTATCATAAATACACCTATTGCCTTTGCAAACGCAATAGTGTTCGAGGCTTAGCCTCGAACACTACACCTGCAATATTTATTTTTTCTCTTCTTTTTCTTTCTGCTTTACCTGAACAACCTGCCGGCCTTTATAATAGCCGCATGCCAGGCATACCCTGTGCGGCAATTTTGGGGCCTTGCAATTCGGGCATACAGAAACATTAGGCACGTGTATCTTTTGCGAGCCTCTGCGCTTGCCCTGTCTTGAATTCGAATGTCTACGTTTTGGTAACGGCATATTAGCAACCTCCTCTTTTTATTTACAGTCGCAATTCCCTACATTAAGGTTCTGTCCGCAATTAGGACAAAGACCCTTACAATCATCCTTACAAAGAAGCTTCACAGGATAGTCCAGCATCAGTTCCTGCCTGATGTCCTCATCAATATCCAAGATGTCTCCCTGCTTTACTTCATAACTTACATTAAATGTCTTTTTCAATACGCCCTGAAATTTTGCCAGACAGCGGCTGCATGTATATTCCGCAGGCGCCTCAAGGCTGATATCGGCAAATACTTCCGCGCCTGACTTCATTATCCTTGCCATTGCTTTCACTGAATCGGTAAAACTGATACCTTTGTCTTCAAGATTCAAAGATATTTTTTCAGGATCCAAGACTTCTTCTATTTCCGAACCTTCCTGGGATATGCTATCAACATGTATCTTCATGATTTTTTGCTCCAAGTCTTAACTTAACAAAAATACGCGCTGGTTAATCTTTATTTACTATAATTTTTGTGTCGCGGGCTATCATTAATTCCTCATCCGTGGGAATCGAGAATATTTTTGTCTTCGCGGAGACGACACCTTTGCAAATATCTTTCATCAGGTCAGGCTGGTTCTCGCCTATGCCTCCGGTAAAGATGACCGCGTCTACTCCGCCCATCACACCGGCATACGCTCCGATATATTTTTTCAGCCTGTAAGCGAAAAGATCGAAAGCAAGGGCTGCCCTTTTATTGCGCCCTTTTTCCTTGATTATCTCCCTCATGTCATTGCTTATTCCCGAAAGCCCCAAAAGCCCGCTCTCTTTATTCAATAATCCTATGACGCTATTAGCGTCTATATTTTTTTTCTCCATAATATAGGGGATCACCGCGGGGTCTATGTCGCCTGAACGCGTGCCCATGACTAATCCTTCGAGAGGCGTGAAGCCCATGCTTGTATCAATGGCCTTTCCTTTCTCTACGGCAGCGATACTGCAACCGTTACCCAAGTGACAAGTAATGACCTTTATCTTATCTATAGGCTTCTTTAATACCAAGGCGGCCTGATGGGCTATGTACCTGTGGCTCGTGCCGTGAAACCCGTATCTGCGGATTTTATATCTTTCGTAAAGATCATACGGTATCGCGTACATATACGCGTATTCAGGTATCGTCTGAAAGAACGCTGTATCAAATACAGCCACATGTGGAATCCCGGAAAGCATAGCCATGGATTCGTTTATAGTCAAAAGTGCCGGAGGGTTATGAAGAGGCGCCAGTTCGCTGAAATTCTCTATCGCCTTTATCACTTCCCCGTCTATCAGGACGGATTCTTTAAACCTGTTCCCGCCGTGCACAACCCTGTGGCCTACCGCGTCTACGCCTGAAACGATCTTATCCAATATAATAGCCAGCGCTTCTTTATGCCCCGGTATCTTTTCTCCTATCCTCTCAACCAGGCCTTTGTCCAAAAGACTCTCTTTGTCAGGCAATATATCGAAGAGCTTATATTTTATCGAAGAGCTTCCGCTGTTAAGTACGAGTATTTTCATATCTGCGCTCTCAGCGCCGTAACGGCAACAGCATCAGCTATATCCTGTGCCGTGCAACCGCGCGACAGGTCACTGGCAGGCCTGCTAAGGCCCTGAAGAAGCGGCCCGATCACATGGGCTTTACCGAAACGCTCGGTTAATTTATAAGCAATGTTACCCGCGTCGAGATTCGGAAAAATAAAGACGTTTGCCCTGCCTTTGATTTTGCTCTTAGGGTCTTTTCTGCCGGCAACTTCCGGCACAACAGCGCAATCCACCTGAACTTCACCGTCAATGAGCAGGTCAGGCTGTCTTTCGTTTATCAACTTCGTAGCTTCCTGGACTTTTTGTATGCTCTTACCTGAACCGCCGCTACCCTTTGTGGAATAACTGAGCATCGCTACTCTTGGTTCATCATCAAGCAGGAGCTTCGCGATCTTTGCCGTGGCTATAGCGATATCGCACATCTCCTCAGCGGTAGGGTCAGGAACTACTCCGGCATCAGCATATATAAAAACACCCTGAGACCCGAACGTCTTATCAGGCAAGATAATAACCGTGGAACTGGAAACAGTTTTAGTGCCCTCTGCAGGCCCTATGCAATATATGGCTGCCTTCGCCACGTCGCGCGTAGTAGTCGAGGCTCCTGCCACAAAGCCGTCGCAATCACCGGCGCGCACTGAAAGCGCCGCGTAAAAAACAGGACTACCTACGATCAACCTGCGCGCATCCTGCTCTTTTACCTTTTTATGCTTTCTTATCTCGCAGTAAAGCGCTACATACTTTTCCAGATATTTAGGATTTTCAATATCAATTATTTCCGCGCCGGATACATCAATGCCCTCTTTTCCGGCAATATCTGATATCCTTCCGGGATTTCCTGTAATAATAGGAACACACGCACGCTCTTTTAATACTGTTTCAACGGCTTTCAGCGTCCTGACCTCTTCGCCCTCAGGTAATAATATCCTCTTCTGCGATCTGCGCGCCCGGTCATATACTTTTTCAATGAACTCCATCTTTTAACTGCCCAGCCTTTCCTTGATCTTTTTTTCCACAAAACTCGGGACAAATGACTTTAGATCCGCCCCGAGTCTGGCCGCTTCTTTGATAAGCTTGGAAGAAAGATATGAATACGATTCCGACGGCATCATAAATATCGTCTCGACATCCTTAGAGAGCTTCCTGTTAGTAAGCGCCATCTGAAACTCATACTCAAAATCCGATATCATGCGCAGGCCCCTCATCACTACATTGGATCTTTTCTTTTTTACATAATTAACTATCAGGCCGCTAAAATCATCGACCTCCGCGCCTTTAACGCCCTTTAGCGCTTTCTTCAAAAAGGCTACTCTTTCAGATACCTCAAAAAGAGACTTTTTCTCGGAATCATGCGCGACCGCCACGATCACTTTATCAAATATTTTAAGTCCCCTTTTGATTATATCCAAGTGGCCATAAGTAACAGGGTCAAAACTGCCCGGATATATCGCTATTTTATTCATAACTAAAAAACTCCAGTTTCGTATCCCCATAAAGGGCAATACGATATTTTTTCAACGCCCCTATGTCGTCAGGCAATTTTTCTTTCTTATATGTCTCCGCTACTATGATAACATCGCGAGCCAGTATATCATAATTAGAAATGGCTATCAAGGTATTTTTGGCAGTATCCACGTTATAAGGCGGGTCGAGAAAAACAATATCAAATGACAGCCGCGCGGCGCTTAACGTCTTGAGCGCCATTAAGGCATCCTTATTATATATATTTATGCTAGATAAGCCCGATATACCAAGATGTTTCAGGTTCTTCTTGAGAACACTTACGCATTTGAAATTATTATCTATAAATGCCGCGCTTTTCGCGCCACGGGAAAGCGCTTCTATGCCGATTGCTCCGCTACCGGAATAAATATCCAGGAAAGACGCGCCTGCTATACGGGTCTTGAGTATCTCGAACAAGGCCTCTCTTGCCTTGTTAGAAGTAGGTTTGATGCCTTCAGGCATATCAATAAAACGCCCCTTGAATTCCCCTGCGATCACTTTCATATCAAAAACACCCCCCTGCATAGTGAATAACTTTGATTCTCGACTCCGTCCCGATATTTCGGGACTTCGCTCGAATAATATTGAACTCCAAACAGCATCAAGAGGCTCGAACAATATTCTTCGAGCGAAGTCGAGAAGATAACTCAGAAAAACAAGACTCTGTCCCTTCTTTTCCTTGTAAAGTTAAGCTACTGTTGACAATGCCAGATCTTTAGGATCGAATTTTTTTCTCAGACTATCGCTAATGGCCTTGTTTTCGGGCCTCTTCAAAAATCTGTCTTTTTCTATCAACTCAAACGCCTCTTTCCTCGCTATCTCCATAATCTGCCTGTCCCTGACGATGTTCCCTATTTTTAATTCCGGGAGGCCGTGCTGTTTTGTACCGAAAAATTCGCCGGGCCCTCTTATCTCAAGATCCTTCTCGGCTATTTTAAAACCATCCTGCGTGTCAAGCATAGCATTTACGCGGCACCTCGCTTCGTCGCTGTTAGGTTCCGCGACAAGCACGCAATAAGAAAGATATTTTCCCCTGCCGATCCTGCCCCTTAACTGATGTAACTGGCTCAAACCAAACCTTTCCGCGTGCTCGATGATCATAACTGACGCGTTTGATATATCCACGCCGACTTCTATGACTACAGTAGAAACCAGAATGTCTATTTTTTTCTGCTTGAACGCTCCCATGATATTTCCTTTTTCCGAAGAGTTCATGCGGCCATGCAAAAGACCCACTTTTAATTCTGGAAAAAGCGCCGCAAGTTCCTTACACATCTTTACCGCGGCCCTGAGATCAGACTTTTCCGATTCCTCGATTATAGGATAAACAACATACGCCTGGCGGCCCATCTTTACCTGCTGTTCGGCCAGGCCATATGCCTTTTGCCTGTTCTTTTCCTGAAAATAAAACGTTTTTATTTCTCCTCTGCCCGGAGGAAGTTCATCTATAGTCGAAATATCAAGGTCCCCGTAAACCGTTAAAGCCAGGGTCCTGGGTATAGGCGTAGCAGTCATTACCAATATATCGGGGTTGATAGATTTTGATCTCAAAAGCGCCCTTTGCGTTACGCCGAATTTATGCTGTTCGTCGATCACGGCAAGGGCCAGCTTTTTAAACCTCACACCCTGCTGTATAAGAGCGTGAGTGCCGACGATAATATCCGCCTCTCCTGCTTCTATCATGCGCCTGCGCCTGTCGCGTTCTTTCACAGGCAGGTCACCCGACAACAAAACAGGCTTTATATTAAAATTTTTCAGCATGGTTTCTATATTTTTATAATGCTGTTCGGCAAGTATTTCCGTAGGCACCATTAAAGCGCCCTGGCAGGCATTCTGCGCGGTTATGACAAGGGCGCATAGAGCCACTATGGTCTTTCCGCTGCCAACGTCTCCCTGAAGCAGGCGATTCATCGGTATAGGCTTACTCATATCCGACGCTATTTCTTTTATCACTTTTTCCTGACTATTTGTAAATTCAAAAGGCAGTGACTTCCTGAACCTTCTTATCATGTCACCGTCGATATCATGCGCATATCCGTTCATATCTCTCCCTACGCCGACGCGCTTTATGGCAATGCCGGCCTGCAATAAAAAAAATTCATCAAAAATAAGCCTTCGCCGCGCCTTTTCCAGGACTACACCGCTGACCGGAAAATGCGCATTCTGCAAAGCGCCCTTAAGGAGCATCAGGTCGTTACGATCTTTTATATCATTCGGCAGCATATCTGTGACACTACCGGTATACTCGTCTACTGAAAATTTTAAAATATTCCTGAGCCAGCGCTGCGTCAAATCCTCGGTAAGGGGATATATCGGCACTATCCTCCCCATGTGCGCTGAATCTTCTTTTGTGCCTGTCAATATTTCGTATTCGGGGTTATTTATCCTCAGGCAATCATAGCCTTCTACCTTTCCATAAAGTACGGCTTCCTGCCCCACTTTGAATTTGTCTTTCAAGTATGGTTGATTAAACCATGTCGCGTGGATCACTCCGGTAGAATCGCCCATCGCCACCTGCAATATGTTCATGCCTCTTTTTGTAGCGCGGGCTCCTAACACGAGGACTTTTACTTTTATCGTTTCAAATCCGCCGGGCCTGACATCCGCTATACTTTTTATATTGCTCCTGTCCTCATATCTTCTGGGAAAATAATACAGGAGGTCCTCTATGGTGTCTATGCCTATCCGGTTCAAAAGATTCATCTTAGCGGGGCCAACACCTTTAATGTACCTGACTGATACGGATAAATTTTTCATAAAATATCCTTAAGTGCATTGCACTGTTGTGAAGTTAAGGTTTTAGGTTGTCTGTCCATTCAGGGATATTCTTCCTGTCAATTGTCCCAAGTACCTGCCTGAAGCCTTTTGAAAGGCCTTTTTCTTCGGCAATTTTCAAAGCATCCATGTATTCGCGGCGGGTTATACGCCTTGATAATTCCGGAAATTCAAAAGCCCGATGGCATGGATAATACTGCGCCATTATATTTACATACGTGTCAGGGGATATTTCTCTCGCGATAAAATCAAAAATAGCCTCGCTTCCGTCAAGGCCTCCCGGCAGGACAAGATGCCGAACTAAAAGGCCTCTCCGCGCGATACCTTTTTCTACCCTTAGCTCTCCTACCTGCCTGTGCATTTCTTTAACAGCCGCGCGTGAGGCCTCAAAGTAATCCCCGGCAAGAGAATATTTTTTTGCCGCAGCACTGTCAGAATATTTTATATCAGGCATATAAATATCTATAATACCATCCATGGCCCTGAGCGCGTCCATAGATTCATATCCTCCGCAATTATAAACAAGCGGCAGGTCCAGCCCTTGTTCCCTGGCCAAAAATACCGCCTCGAGGATCTGAGGCATATAATGCGTAGGTGTAACAAAGTTTATATTATGGCATTCTTTTTTTTGCAGGGTCAGCATCATGCCGGCTAATTCCCGCGCGCTTACTTCCCTGCCTTCCTCGCGCTGACTTATAGGATAGTTCTGACAAAACACACACCTGAGGTTGCAATGCGTAAAAAATATAGTGCCTGACCCGTTGCGGCCGGATATCGGAGGCTCCTCCCCGAAGTGCGCGTGAAAACTGGACACCATCGGCATCAAACCTGCCTCGCAAAAACCAGTCTCCCCCTTGACCCTGTTAACTCCGCAATTCCTTGGACAAAGCCTGCAGTTTTCCAATAATTTATACGCCTGTTTGATTTTGTTATTCATAACTTTTAAACCTTTATGCAGCCGGTGAGTTAACAGAGATACTGTAAAGCTTTTGTCGAGCGCAAATATTCTTCGAGCGGAGCGAAGCGTAGTCGAGAAGCACGCTCAGAAAGTTCTCGACTCGTTTCACTCGCTCGAACAATATTAATATATCCTTCCCGATAACTCACCGATTACACTTTTACACTAGATACTGTAAAATAGTTTGCTGACTTTTGAATATTTCAAACAATATTCTTCGAGCGTAGCCCCGAGCTTTATGTTCTCGACAAGCTCGAACAATATTGTCAGGGGCGAAGTCGAGAAGATATAAAGTCAGCAGAGTTTATTATAATATCTTACACTAAAACCCCTTGCATATTATATTATATTATGCTATCATTTTAATCTCAACGTAAAACTAAACTCATAAAGGAGTTAATTATGTCAAGAATATGTGAAATTTGCGGTAAAGGGCCTGTAGCAGGAAGAACTATTGCTCGCAGGGGTCTTGCCAAGAAAAAAGGCGGCGTTGGTAAGAAAATAACAGGCGTAACCAAAAGAAGGTTCCTGCCAAATCTCCAAACAATCCGCGTAAAACAAAACGGAACCGTCAGGCGAATAAAAGCCTGCACATCCTGTATCAAAGCCGGAAAAATAAAAAAAGCTTAAGAAGGGCGGATGTCTTCTATCTTAAGCTGGATGGTGTTAATCCCCTGCCATAAATTGAAGGATACCGTATAAGCAAGGTCAAGCCTGGGGCTTTTTCTTAAGGCAAGTTCTATATCACTGTCTTTAGCCAGTCCAAAACCTATTGCCTCAAAAGTCTTTTTTCCGTCAGTAAGATGCAGTTTTATATGCTCGCCTTTTAGTATCCTGGGCGGATATACCAATTTTAAATTTCTGGAACAAAATAGAGGCTTGGGATTACCTTCGCCAAAAGGCTCAAGGCCGGCAATTTCTTCTACGATCCCGCCATCCAGCAAACTCAACTCCACATCCATATCAATATCCAGCCATGGAATGAAGTCATCGGGAGCAAGAACGCCTTCGGCTATCTCATTTATAGTTTTTCTAAACTTATCGACGTTTTCCTCGAGTATAGTAAGGCCGCAGGCATATTTATGGCCTCCGTACCCCCTTAAGATATCCTCACAGCCTGTAAGGGCATCGAACAGATGAAAGTTTTCAATAGACCTGCCGGAACCTTTACCTACGCCGTCCTTTATGGATATCAATATAGCCGGCCTGTAGAATCTATCCGAGATCCTTGATGCCACTATTCCCATTACGCCATTATGCCAATCCTTTTTATGCAAAACTATGACTTTATGTTCCTTGAAATTCACATCCGTCTCTATTTTGGCCATAGCTTCTTTCAGCGTAGTTCTTTCTATTCTTTGCCTTTCGCGATTCGCCTCGTTCAGCCGCTTTGCCAGTAATAAAGCCTCGTCCGCATCTTCTGTCAATAAAAGCCTGACCGCCGCATCCGCCGACCCTATCCTGCCGGCCGCGTTTATCCTGGGCCCCAGAACAAAACCTATCTCATAAGAACCAAGATTTTTTTTCTTCAAACCGCTCGCGTCTATAAGCGCTTTTATGCCTTTATTGCAACTTCCGTTACCCAGTAGCTTCAGGCCTTCTTTGACGAATATCCTGTTCTCTCCCACAAGCGGCGCCACATCAGACACAGTGCCCAGGGAAACAAGATCTGTATGCTTCCATACGTATTTACTGTCAAACTCGGAGCACAATGCCTCGCAAAGCTTGAATGTAATACTCACTCCCGAGAGATTTTTATCAGGATACGCACAATCATGACGGTGAGGATTTACAACCGCGTACGCGGGAGGCAGGGCCTTTGATACTTCATGATGATCAGTAACAACAACATCTATTTTATGCTCATTAAGAAATTTAACCTCTTCGTGACTCGATATCCCGCAATCAACAGTGATCACAAGATCAGCGCCTATATCTATAGCCTTGCGGACCCCGGCCTGACCCAGCCCATATCCCTCTGTCATCCTGTCGGGTATATAATAATCCGGCTCCGTCCCAAAACTGCGCAGAGTGAGCATTAGAAGCGCGACGGATGTTATGCCGTCCACGTCATAATCGCCGTGGATAAGGATCTTTTCTTTACCTTTAACGGCTTTTTTTATGCGTACTACGGCTTCGTGCATGCCCTCCATTAAAAACGGATTACATAATTCCGATACTCCGCCTTTTAAAAATACCCCGGCGCGCTCAACGTCCCCGAGACCGCGGTTTATCAATAACTGCGCGAGGATCGGGGAAATGTCAAAAGCGCGGCTCAATGTTTCCTGCCGCGCGATATCATTTTGCTTTATATTCCACTTTTTCATCTGTTTGGCTCGATATGCACTATGACATCGGTCACGCCGGATAATTTTCCTTTAAGCGTCCCGGCTATCAAGTGGCTCAATTTATGCGCGTCATCGACGCGCGTATCAGCGTCAACCCTTACGTGAAGATCCACATGCACGTCATCCTCGCGGCCCCTTGTCCTGATATTATGTATGGACTTGACTCCGGGGATATTACCTACAATAGCCTCGATATCCGAAGCCGCGATCACGCTTCCGTCACACAAGACTTTCGAACTCATCTTTAAGATATCAAATCCTGATTTTGCTATCAAAAGCGCTATCAGGGAAGCGACTATGACATCCAGATAAGCAAATCCCAGACTTATCGAAACCAGCGTAATAAGCACTGACATCGAAGCAAAGATATCGCTCCTGGTATGCATGGAATCGCATATCAGGATATCGCTGGTCAATTCATGTCCTTTTTTATGCTCATATCTCATTACGAACACGTTTATGGCCATGGTAATGAGTATAATCGCGAAACTAAAAATCGTGACATCAGGAACAACAGGCGTGAATATCCTTAGAAAAGCATCCCTGAAGATATCGAACGCGGCAATGAAAAGCACAACGGCTATGCCAAGAGTAGCTATGGTCTCAAATTTTTTATGTCCGTACGGATGGCTCTGATCACTTGGCTTGGACGCGACCCATATCCCCACAAGGCCTATGACATTTGACGCGCCGTCAGCGAATGAATGCACGCCGTCAGCGGTCATGGAAGCGCATTTCGTAATAAGGCCGTAGATAATCTTGCTGAACGCTACCAGCCAGTTAAGTACAAGGATCACTATAAGTATGCGTCTTATCTGCGAAAATTTTTCCATTTTCACTCCCGCAAGACCCTGATTAACGAGCCGACTTTCTGCCATGCCAGAATATTACCAGCGGCGAAGCTATGTAGATCGTCGAATATATGCCTGAGATCATTCCCACTAAAAGCGTGAAAGAAAAATCTCTCAGCACTTCGCCTCCGAAAAAGAAGATCGAAA
>JAHIUV010000172.1 GCA_018817035.1 Candidatus Omnitrophota bacterium
ACTTCGGGACAGGCTCAGGACTTTGCTTGGGGTTTAATATTGTTCGAGCGAACGCAGTGAGTCGAGAACAGCAATAAAAACTCAGTCATACAAAAGTCAGCAAACTATTTTACGCTATCCTTAGCCTTGACCTCTTGACCGCATGGGTTATATAAGGTATAGTATACACAGGCGAGATAGCCGCTATTAGCGCTGTCAAAAAGCCTATTTTTTTACTCTGATTATGAAAATGTTTAATAAAGCTTACAATTTTATAATTATTATAGTTGCAATGTTCGCATTGTTATTGCCAGCTTCCGGGTTCTGCGTTGTTCAACCGGAAACCCTGCGCGTTCCTATTTCTTTGGATAACGAGCCTTTTAACGATAAATTTAACAGTGCGGCTCATAGTATTTCCGGAAAAAATAAACCTGAGACACAAAAACAAATACCTACCGTACAAAATATTTCCATACAAGAAGTACCTTTGTCCGGAGATAACATTTTTTTAATGCGAGAAGAATTTAACAAATTTTCTAACAGAATCTCTTCTTATCTCAAAGAAAATGTAAAAAGAGTATTGTCGGAAGAAAACAGTAAAAAGATAAATAAGGATTCAAGTCAACAGTTAGTGAAAGAATATGCAGATAAATTCATAATGGCCAAGACTCTTGCACAGGATATGAGAAATGCAATAAGAGAAGATAACGGTACTTTATTAGTAGCGCACGATAATGGAGTGCTTGTAGGCAGCATGCTTTTTCGTTTGAAACGCAATGAGCTGGAAATCGGTTATGCCGTAGTACACCCTGAATATGAAGGTAAATGGATACTTAGTAAAATGAATAGGATTGCGATTAATCAGGCAAGAGAAAATGGAATAAAAACAGCAATAACGCATGTCAATAACAACAATAAAAGATTATTACAGGCTATGGAAGAAGATGGTGCTCAGAGAAAAGCATTTCGTAGAATCGGCTTAGAAGTTATAGAAGCTAAGACTATAATAGCAGATTTCCTGCCTCTTCATGAATACAAGTTCAGGATATTGCCGGATGATACTTCTAAAACCCTGCCCGTTATTAAAGAAATCAGCATAAAAGACACATTGAAAACCGTGTCTGACCAGACTAATATATAACTGGTGAGCGATTTACTGTATCATTGCGAGTGACTAAAAGGAGCGAAGCAATCTTTGCTTTTGAGATTGCTTCGTCGTCGCTTCGCTCCTTCTCGCAATGACACTTTCGTTGCGTCTTGTGTTCTACCCCCTGTTAACTCACCTATTGCTACGTCTCAAAATTTCCTCTTTACAAAACACACCTTGCCTTGTATAATAATTCCCGCTACATGTTCCGTCACAAATATTATCAGAGATGTTAATATTTTATGTAAACGGTTATATTGTGGTATTTTTGTCTTTAAAGAGAAAGGTGATCGATGATGAGATTAAAATTGGGGCTTCCTAAGGGGAGCCTGCAGGAAGCCACTGCCAGGATGTTCAAAAAGGCGGGGTTTAACATATCCATAGGGTCCAGGAGCTATTTCCCGTCCATAGATGATGAGGAAATAGAGCCGTATTTATTGAGGGCACAGGAAATGGCCAGGTATGTTGCCGATGGCGCGCTTGACTGCGGCATAACAGGTAATGACTGGACCATAGAAAGCGGCAGGGATGTTGTAAAAGTATGCGAGCTGATATATGGTAAGCAGGGGCTTAGGCCTGTGCGCTGGGTCCTGGCCGCGCCGAATGATTCAAAAATAAAGAGCGCCAAAGACTTAAAAGGCAAGAGAATAGCCACGGAACTCGTGAGCACCACAAATAGGTATTTTAAGAAGAAAAATATCAAAGTGGATGTCGAGTTCAGCTGGGGAGCGACAGAGGCAAAAGTAGGCGCTGGCCTGGTAGATGCCATAGTAGAGCTGACCGAGACAGGCGCGAGCCTCAGGGCGAATAATCTTAAAATAATAGACACTATCTGCGAATCCACCACTCTTATCGTCGCCAATAAATCTTCATGGAAAAATAAATGGAAGAGGCAAAAAATAGAGTCCATCGCCCTTCTTTTAAAGGGCGCGCTCGCCGCTGAGGAAAAAGTAGGGCTTAAGATGAATGTTGAGGAGAAAAATCTCAATAAGGTCATTTCGATCCTCCCGGCGATGAAAAAACCGACCATCTCAAAGCTTTCTCAAAAAGGATGGTGCGCGATAGAAACAATAGTAGAGGAAAAGATCGTCAGAAATATTATCCCGGGGCTCAAAAGACAGGGCGCGCAGGGGATAATAGAATATCCTTTGAATAAAGTTATTATATAAGCAGAAGGAGGGGCGTTGTATGCCTTGCGGACGTAAAAGAAAAAGAAGAAAGATCTCTACGCATAAGAGAAAAAAGAGGCGTAGAAGAGACAG